>JBMYWE010000204.1:0-5298 GCA_049607125.1 Granulosicoccaceae bacterium
TTTAGTGCTTTCTCGATACCCTTTTATGACCTCAAAGACAACGGTAAAGGTTCTATCGAAAAATACAACACTGTCTATTCATGAACCCGAATAGTTCGCAACTCGCATTCTCAATACCGTTTATTCACATTCCTCTCCTATCATTCATTGACTCTGCTAAAAAACAGACATAGTATTACTACGTAGCTGTAATTCTTCCGGTCTACGGATTCTGACAAATATAGAGGCCAACTCTTATGAACAATAGAGCTGAGCGCGTGCCAGCGTCTGGCAGTAGCTTTGTGCAACGCATTGGTGACTTTGTCGATCGAATCGACTACGTACGAATGGAATCTTCTGAACAACTAGAAGAAGTTTACAGGCTAAGATACGACGCCTACCGACGCGAGGACTTTATCGAGGCTAACGCCGAAAGACGCTGTCTTGATCCCTTCGACGAAACCGACAATCACCTGATTTACGGTCTCTACCTAGAAGGCAAGCTCATCAGTAGTATTCGAATACATGTGTTAGACAAAATGCGGCGAGAATCGCCGAGCACATTGATCTACGGCGATACCCTCAATCCGCTGCTTGACCAGAACAAGATCATGATCGATCCGACTCGATTTACTGCTGACCTTGAAGCTTCTAAGAAGTACAAAGCCCTCCCCTATGCTACTTTGCGTATAGCGTCGATGGCTTCGGTCTACTTTGATGCAGACTACTGCCTTTCCTGCATACGTCCTGAGCATGCCGCCTTCTATAAAAAAGTCTACCGCTCCACCCAGATAGGTGATATCCGGTACTTCCCAAAAGTGAAATTTGGGGTTGTGTTGTACAAGGCTGACGCCAAAAACATTCGACAAGACGTCTGGCAAAGATACCCATTTTTTAGAGCCAAACGAGGCGAGGATGACTACTTATTTGGCCCACAAAAACTACAGCGCAGGACAGCGGAGACTTATTTAGAGAGTGTCGCTGAGCCATAGAGCTTCCACATCAATAGAGCGCCTGCACCACGATGTGGCGACCACTTTTGTGTCAGCGGATAAAAAGCTTTTCCCTTGGGCCTCTGCTCAAGGCCGTGCAAGGTTTGAAACGCCACTTGAATGGCTAGGTCATCGGCTGGCCACACGTCGGGCCGACCCTCAGCAAACAACAGGTAGATCTCGGCACTCCAGCGACCGAGCCCCCGAACCGCTGTTATCGCAGCAATAGCCTGCTCGTCCTCCAAACTGGACAAGCCACGCAAGTTCAACTCCCCCGACTCGCATCGAGCCGCTAAATCTAGCGCGTATTCGGCCTTGCGCGCACTCAAGCCTGCGCCTTTGAGCTGCTGTTCACTGTACTTCAACACATGTGCCGCACTGATGTCGCCACCGAGGAAGTCATCCAATCGACGCCACACTGCGGCAGCGGCATGAGTAGAAATCTGTTGCGAAGCTATGATCTGCAACAAGGTGGAGAAATGCTGGGGCCTGTGCCTTGGCGCAGGATAGCCCACCTCAGCAATTGCACGACGAGCCAGCGGATCTTCTCTGGCGAGTTGATCCAAACTGTGTTTTATCTGAGCACGCGTCAAACCCACTTGAGAGTCTTAAGCGGTGGAAGTTGTTTGCAATGACAAGAACTGTTGCATTGCCTCACGGTAGTGCCGACGGCACTTGGAGACATAGCGCCCATTACCGCCTATCTCCACTTGCCCGCCTTCAAACACCGGCTGGCCAGCGTTGTCTAGGCGTAGAACCATGGTCGCCTTGCGCCCACAGCTGCACACAGTTTTGAGTTCGGTGAGTTTGTCAGCGATCGCTAGTAGGCGGCTAGAGCCCGGAAACAATTCTCCTTGGAAATCGGTGCGTATGCCATAACACAATACGGGGATTTCTAGCTGATCGACCACAGCAGCGAGCCTATCTACTTGGGCAGCACTGAGAAACTGTGCTTCGTCAACCAACACGCAGGCAATTTCACTTTCTTCCACCTGCATCTTGATCTCATCAAATAATTGAGACTGCGCATCAAAAGTCGAGGCTTCCGCCTGCAAGCCAATTCGAGACTTGATTCTACCCTGGCCAAAGCGGTCATCGATGGCTGCAGTGTAGAGCAAGACTTTCATCCCTTGCTCGAGGTAGTTGTGCGCGGACTGAAGCAAAGCAGTTGACTTGCCCGCGTTCATCGCAGAATAGTAAAAATAGAGCTGAGCCAATGGGAGGTCCTCTAGGGTGAGCTTAAAGCTTAACTGCTGTGCCAATAAATCGCCACCGCACACAATTATGACATGTCTGTCCCCGCTTGATAATAAAAAGCCTCTCAAAAACCGGTCAGAAAGACAGGTAACTGCGGAACTATTCAGCAGCTGGTCAAAAAGTGTCCAAAGGTTGCCAGCACCGCATACAGTAATGCTTCCCACAGGTTTATCCACGGACTTATCCACAGATACTGTGGATAATCGCAAACACTTAAGTTATTGATAAACAAACACTTGACAGAACCAAAAGTCTAATTAACCGAAAATACAAGTACTCCTCGGTGAGCTTATCCACATAGAGTGTTTTTTGATTTGTCAATAGATTGTTACAACTAAATGACACTTTTTTTCTAACTCTACACCCGACCGAAGCGACGCTAACGTCAAGTAGCAAAAAAAATGCTGTGCAAAAAAACCGATGCGCCTGTCAAAAAAAACTCTACTTTAGCGCGACGATGTAGCCCAGCCAGCATGCGTGGTCTTCGCATTCGTCAGTGCATTCATATTCATCAATCGGCTCGTCGGTGTCTGGGTCAAAGCACTGCAAATACATTTGTGTGTCTGAAAACCCTGCGTCAGCCAAAATATCGCGCACCTCTTGGGCACCGTACAAGCGCCAGCGGTAGCTAAACGCTTTGTCCATGCGCGAGCGATCCGGAAAGGCGAAATGGATGTAACACTGCATCTCACCCGTCACTGGATTGTAAGAGGCCTGCTCCCACTCGTAGCGAAAGCCATCCAGCTTGCGTTTTTCTATCCCCGTCTGGTGAGCCGCATGGCCACCAAAGGCATCCAAAAACAACACACCATCTTCTGCCAGCGACTTGCGCACACTCTTGAAATACTTGAGCAAGTCCTTGCGGGACTGCAGTATCCAGTAGCTGAAGTTAAACGCTTGAATCACATCAAAGCCGGACGTAGAACAACGCATCACGTCTTCTTCGCGCAGACTCAAACGCTTGCGCTCACCCGCGTTGAGGCGCGCCGCATTGTTGAGTTCACCCCACTCCAGCACCTCGGCGTCCAGATCAACGCCTACCGCCCGGTTTTTACGGTGACGGCGAACCCAGTCGCAACTAGCCAGTGCCGTGCCGCAAAAGTCTTCACGCATGCTGTGCGCACGTCGCCCACGCAAGTCTTTAAAGGTGCTGTCGATGAAATCCAGCTCAAACTCGGGGCTTTGTACAGAAGCCTGATACAACAGGTGCTTGTCAGTTGTTTCAGCCAGGCTGGGCTTAGGCTTGCGAGCCATAATTTCTCCAAATATAACGCGCCGGGCTCGGCGCTGAGCTTAAGACTTAAGACGTGTACCGCGATTGAGTAAGTGCAACGCTGTTCCCATGGCCAGCACCACCAACACGCCGACAACGACAAACGCTTGCGCCATACCCACGTCTGCCGTTCCCAGCACACCATGGCGAAAACCATTGATGATGTAGAAGATAGGGTTGAACTGCGACAAGGTCTGCCACAGAGGCGGCAACAAGCTGATCGAATAAAACACTCCGCCAAAGTAGGTGAGCGGCGTCAACACGAAATTGGGGATAATAGATATATCGTCAAAGTTGCGCGCATAGATAGCGTTGATCAACCCCAGACTCGCAAACAACATAGCCGTGAGCACAGTGAAAACAAGCGTGGCAAACCAGTAGGTCACCTGCAGCTCAGTGAACACCAGCGAGACACACAAGACCAAGGCCCCCACCATCAAACCTCGACACACGCCGCCTGCCACATAGCCCAGCAAAATAGTTGAGTTGCGCACAGGTGAGACCAATAGCTCTTCAATGAAGTGCTGATACTTGGCGCTGAAAAAGGAAGACACCACATTGGAATAGCTGTTGACGATGACCCCCATCATCACCACCCCCGGCACGATGTACTCCATGTAGCTGCGACCGCCCATCTCGCCGATGCGACTGCCGATCAAGCTGCCAAAAATAATAAAGTAGAGCACCGCATTGATGACTGGCGGCGTGAGCGTCTGCACCCAGATGCGAACAAAACGCATAATCTCCCGAACAACAATGGTGCGGAAGGCGATCCAATTGGAGTTAGGCATGCGTGCTCTCCGGCTTGTCGCGCGACACCAACCGCAAGAAGAACTCTTCCAGTCGGTTGGTCTTGTTTCGCATGCTAAGCACTTCGATACCCTTGCCCTGCAACTCGGCAAATAGTGCGTTCAGCGATTGCCCGCGGGGCACCTCGACCTCTAGCCGCGTATCAGTGTAGCGATTGAGTGAATAAGCTTGCAGCTGCAGGTCGTGATGACGCTGTTCGCGAATATCAAAGACGAAGGTTTCAGCCATCGCCTTGCTCAATAAATCAGCCACTTCACCTTGCTCAACGATTTCGCCGTGGTCGATTATCGCGACGTTGCGACACAAGGACTCGGCCTCTTCAAGATAGTGTGTGGTCAGGATGATGGTGGTGCCAGCTTCGTTGAGCTGCTGCAGTAGCTCCCAGGTGGCACGCCTTATTTCGATATCCACACCGGCAGTCGGTTCGTCGAGTATCAGCAGCTTGGGCTGATGCACCAGTGCACGCGCGATCATTAACCGACGCTTCATGCCACCGGAGAGCTTCAGCGGGGGAGTGCGACGCTTGTCTTGCAAGCCAAGCATCTCTAGGCACTGCTCAGCGCGTTCGCGTGCTTGCGAACGCGGAATGCCATAAAAGCCAGCTTGATGGATCAATATCTCCACCGCAGGCTCGAAACTATTAAAATTAAATTCCTGTGGCACCAGACCCAAGCAGCGCTTGGCTGCTTCTTGGTCAGTATCTAAGTCGTGGCCAAAGATCTGAATACGGCCCGAGGTTTTAGTGATCAAGGAGGAGATCAAGCCAATAGTGGTTGATTTACCGGCTCCGTTAGGGCCTAGGAGGGCAAAGAAATCCCCCGCTTCGACACTCAAGTCGACACCCTTGACCGCCTCGAATCCCCCTTCGTAGGTTTTTCGAAGCTGCTGCAAATGAAGTGCTTTTTCCATGAATTTTATTCAGTTAGGTTTTCAGCTAGGCGCTTAAATGGAGGTTGTTTCGAGAGAAGGCGACTTGCCGAATTTCAT
>JBMYWE010000205.1:0-5297 GCA_049607125.1 Granulosicoccaceae bacterium
AGATCTCGCTTATGGCTTTCAGTACGGCCTGATGCTCTTCTCGCTTGTGGTTGTACAGCATGGGGATCAACATAAAGACAACATGCAGCGAAAGCCCTTTAAAGTGCGCGGTGGTGAGATCGAGCTCACACATGGAAACGGTCGAGGCGACTTGACCATTCAGTGCGGCGGCATCAAAGGAGTTTGTCATGTTGGCGCCACCAACCGAGTCAAACACAATATCGAAGCCCGCACCGTCGGTGTATTTGGCGACATAGTCGGCAACGGCTTCGGTTTTGTAGTTGATGGCGGTTGCACCCAACTTTTCCACCAGTGCCATGCCTTCATCGCTGCCAGCGGTGGCGAAGACTTCCGCACCAAAATGTTTGGCCAGTTGCAGTGCCACGTGACCCACACCACCTGAACCGCCGTGCACCAGAACCTTCTGACCTGGGGCGATGCCAGCTCGCTTAAGACCCTCGTAGGCGGTGATACCGACCAAGGGTAGGGCAGCGGCTTCGCGCATGCTGTGATTGTTGGGTTTGTGAGCTACCAGCCTGGCGTCGGCGACCATGTACTCGGCCAGTGTGCCCTGTAAGTCGGCTAGTCCTCCAGCGCAACCGTAGACTTCGTCACCGACCTTAAAACCGCTGACATCGTCGCCAACCGCTTCTATGGTTCCCGCGAAGTCCATGCCCAACACGGCGGGGGTGTCGGGAGAGAGCGGGAGGTCTTTGCCCATCTGGCGGATCATGGTATCGACGGTGTTGACGCTGGTGGCCGCGATGTTGATCAGCAGGTGCCCCGCTTTAACCTCGGGTTGAGCTATTTCAGCTGCTTCAAAAACGTCTGGGCCGCCGTAGTTGTTGACGATCATTGCTTTCATGGAGGTGCACCTTGCTGTGTTTTCGGAGTAGGTGCTCATTGTATTTATGTTATTCACCGTTGATAATCGGGTAAAAATAACATTCTGTATATAGATAATATTGATAATTGACGATGAACACTGAACATTTGCGTCTATTTACTCGACTGGCGGCCACCCACAACATCAGCCGAGCGGGGCAGGAGCTAGGCCTGTCTCCGGCTGTGGCCAGTGCGCACGTGCAGCGGCTGGAAGAGTCGCTGGGAGTGCGGCTGGTGCATCGCACCACGCGCAAAGTTTCGCTAACAGAAGAGGGTGAGGCATTTTTACCCCACGCCGAGGACGTGCTCGCCAGCGTTGAGGCGGCGCGTGCTTCGGTGGGAGCCGGTGAGAGCGACCCCAGCGGCACCTTGCGAGTGACGGCGCCAGCTTCCTTTGGCCGTATGCACTTGGTGCCTGCGCTGCAGGGTTTTGCGGAGCGCTACCCCAAGCTCTCGCTGGATCTGCGGCTGTCCGACACCATTGTCGATGTGGTCGAGGGAGGCTTTGATGTGGCGATTCGCAATTCCTCACTGAAAGACTCCAGCTTAATCGCCCGAAAACTGGCACCTGATGAACGTATCGTCTGCGCCTCACCTGCCTATCTAGCGCGCAGCCCCAAACTGAAAACCCCCAAAGACATTCAGGACCACAGCTGTATTAATCTAGCGGGGCTCAAGCCCTGGATGTTTGAGACTCCTAACGGTCCTGAGCGTGTTAAGACCAAGGGCTGGCTGCAGAGTGACAGTGGTGATGCGGTGCGCGAGGCTTGTGTGGACGGATTGGGCCTGAGCATCAATTCCCGCTGGAGCGCCTACCAGCACCTGCAGCGGGGCGATTTGGTGCAGGTGCTGCCCGACTTCCCACTGGTGTCAGATACCGCCATCTGGGCCGTCTACCCTAGCTCTCGATTGCTGGCGCCCAAGGTGCGAGCCTTTATTGACTACTACTCGCAGGTCTTTGGTAGCCCGCCGTATTGGGGGTAAAGTTTTGCTTGCCTTTGCCATTCGGCAATTCCTTCATTTTGATTTTCAAAGTAGCGTGGCTCGGTGCGTGCTTTTCTTTGCCATTCACTCTTGTGGTATTGCTATTTAAAAAAACTGGACATGGGAGGTCTAGTGAATTCGCGAAAAATAGCTCAATTGAACCGCGCCTCCAAGCTAACCCGAGGGCTGCACTTGGTATTGCTTATGGTGTTTTCGACAATGGCTTATTCGGCAAATGCAGGGTTACCAGAAAATGTATGGGTGTCTGTATATGGGGGTAGTGAGGGCACGACATCCATCGAGTTGACTTGGCGAGATCAACGCGGCTCTGCAGCGCAACCTGACACTTGGCTCGGTAGCTTGGGGCCCATAGGTAACAGTTGGCGATTTGGTTATTCAAGCGTGGATACAGGCTCGTGGTGTGAAGGTTGTTGGGGGCCGATGTATCACTTCGATGAGGAAACGGGTCGAAAAATCGATCCCTTATATCAAACCTTGAGCATAAGTCGCGGTTATACGAAAAGCCTCGGGTACGGTGTTGTTTCTGCCTATGCGGGACTGGTGTTGTTGCACGGATATGGCTATAGCTCTGGTTGCGAATATCTCTCAGATCCCACTGTAGAGCACCCTGTAGGTCGAGAGTGCCAGTATCAAAAGAGCACATTGGGTGGTTCTTTTGTTCAAGTGGACGTTACCTTGGGTGCTTATGTCGGCCTCGGCTTTTTTTTGCGGCACAGCAGTTTTCAATCTCCCATCCGCAACGAAACAGACATCGGCCTACAGTTTTCCTTCGGGAGGTTTCACCAAAACCGTTCGAGCAATTGAGCTGGCTCGCAGTGATGAATCAGACAGCGCGGGTTCTTCGTTGGCACTAATTTGTGCCGAAAAGGGGTGTTGTTCTTGGATTTGCACATTCAATTGTTATGGTCAGTACCTTGCATCTGGCGGTACCGCTTTCGGTTTTCCGCTGGGCTGTAGGGCGTAGTTAAAGTTACTCAGGACTGTCAATGGTCAATTGCCAGTGACTCGGCCACTTGCGATAATTCGCGGTATTATTTCACTTGGCTCATCGCATGTCTTTTGGAGCATTGGCGCTCGTCCTGATGGCTGTTTATTTCGCCCTTTTGCTGCTGGCTATTCGCTATGTCGACTGGCGGGCGCTGGCGCGAGACACTGGGCTGCAGCATCGTCTTGGGGTGGCTGCAGCTCTATTGATCGTGCTGTGGTCGCTGCGGGCGGGCATCTCAGATGGGTTGGAAATTCATTTCTTTATGGTGAGCGCACTGCACTTGGTGTTTGGGTGGCAGCTAGCTATGTTGGTGGTGACGGTAGCGCTACTGGCTCTCACCGTGCTGGGCAGCGCTGACTGGTACAGCCTTGGGTTGTCGGGTATCGTCAGTGGTGTGTTACCTATTTTGTGTACCTTTGCCTTCTGGAAACTACACAAAGCTAAAACACCGCATAACCCCTTCGCTTTTATTTTTTTGGTGGCGAGTCTTGGTGCAGTGGTTGCCACAGTGGTCTCAGCATTGTTTTTGAGCACTGTGCTGTGGCTCAACGGTGACGTGACGCTTACGCAGTTGCAAAATGAGCTGTGGATTTTCCTACCGCTGATGGCGCTGCCTGAGGGTGCCATCAACGGCATGTTGATTGCCGCGATGATTGTGTACGTGCCCGATTGGGTAAAACTATTTGAAGAGCGGCGATACAAGTAGCTGGTGTTTATCCATACACGGCGCATAGTGAGTTGCTCTCGGGTGCACGTTAGCTAAAGTTTGCGTGCGGCGCTCTACATAGTCGAACTGGGTGATTTGTCTATATCGGCTTTGGTTGGGTGGGGTCGCAGCCAGTCTTCAAGTGCGGAGTAGGTGGATTCGTGTGTCACAATATTCAAATGTTTGATGCCTTGTAGTACCTTCAGTTGTGCATTCGGAGCGTGGCTGTCAAGCACTGTGGTGAAGGCATCAGCTACAAAGGCCTCGTCTTCTTGGCCAATTAGCAGTAACAAAGGTTTGTCGACGGCTTGTAATTCTGCGGTGTAGTTCATCGGAGAAAACGCCTGTGACATGCGATAGCTATAGCTGCTTACTTGTAGATCGTCTTCAACTAAAAGTGGCCGGCCAAAAACCATCACCGTTTTGTGGTTGAGCGCGTCAATGCCAACGCGATTGAGCATGCTGATGCCGGCATAGCGAGTTAGGTGGACATTAACCCAGTGTTTGGACACGGGTTTGATGGTCGGTGCGTTGTAGCCAAGAAAGGGTGCCAGCAGCACATAACCAGCAAAACCTGGGTGTTGGTTGGCCGCGACCTTGAGTGCCAAGCCGCCTCCTGACGAGTGGCCGATAAGGTAGAAGCGTTTATTGGGGTGCTCGCTCGTGCTCTTGAGTAGGAGATCTTCGATGTCGTGTTCTAACTGACTGAGATGGTCGAGGTCTCCCGGTGTGCCCAACTTTGAAAACCCATGGCCGCGAAGGTCGGGCACTAGGACGGTAGCGTTGAGTGTCTGTTGGAGAAAGTCCGCCAAGGGGCTTAGGTAGCGCCCCTCTGTGCCCGAGCCATGCAACAGGATAAGTACCGTTTCACCGCTGCCCGAGAATTCGCGATAGCTCAACGTAGCACCGTCGCGACTGGTATATATCTGGGGCGCTGGAGAGATCTGGTTGAGGTCGGTTGTATCGAGTACATCGAAATCCAAGCCGCTCTGTGGCACTGAACCGTTAAACGGAAGCCAAATGAGCGTGAAGCTGACGCCGAGATACAGTGCCAGCGCGATAGACAGCGATCTGATCATGTTGGTCAGCATGAGGACTCCTTCCTCGTGTGTTAAGTGCTTGTTTTGTATTTTCTGTTGCGAAGTCGATTTGCGGTCAGAAGAAATTTTTTTGCGGTTTTGGCAAGCTTTTGGCGCGGGATGGACTTACCTTCGGAGTTTTTCATGGATAGGGGTCTACACGCATAGTCCGATCGAGCTAGGTGCGGCAGACTGCCAAAAAACAGTCGGAACTTGGCCATGAAATTACTACTGCAAAGCCTCTCGCTGGCGCTGGGAATTTTGCTTTTGACTCAGGCTCGGGCTCATGCGGCCGAGCAGAGTTTTGAGAGCAGCGTTGAACAAGTACAGCTGATTGAACTCTACACCTCGGAAGGTTGCAGTAGCTGCCCTCCTGCCGATAAGCACCTGAGCCGTTTAATGTCCGATGAAGGCCTTTGGCGCGAGCGCATTCCGCTGGCCTTTCATGTGGACTACTGGGATTACATTGGCTGGGAAGACCCCTTTGCCCAGCGCCAGTTCAGCAATCGTCAGCGCACCCATCAGATCACGGGGGCAGTACGTAGCATCTATACCCCGGGCTGGGTAGTGGACGGAAAAGAGTGGCGAGGCTTCTTCGCGAGACGCGGGTTACCGGGTGAGAGCAACCGCACTG
>JBMYWE010000206.1:0-5297 GCA_049607125.1 Granulosicoccaceae bacterium
CGAAATTCGGCCACATTTATAGAAGGCCTGTATTTTTTGCGTCTGCACCGCAGTGATTTAATCATTCACTTGGGTATCAACCCCGACATCGTGCCGCAACCGCGCAACGCCATGATTGCGGTCACACCCAGCGGCCAAATTACCGGCGCCAATGAACGCGCCCTGCTAGCCCTTGGCATTCCCAGCAGACTCAACTTGCTCGGCCGCGACATCAGCCACCTGCTAGATCTGCGCAAACAGCCTCTGAGTGCCAGAGCTGCCGGTCAGATCCATCAAATAAAACTCATCGACCGCGGCACTCAGGTATTCGCCACGTGGCAAGTCCCTGCGCCCATTAGCACGGAATCCTATGACAACCGCGCACCACTTTCAGAGTTGAGCCCACTGGCTAAGCCCGAGCCAGATCGACTTTGCTGGGGCGATATCACACTGGACGAACAGGTTATTGCGGCTAGCAAAATTTACAATCAGCGAGTCAATGTCTTGTTGCAGGGAGAGACCGGTACCGGCAAAGACACCCTCGCCCGCGAACTTCACGACGCCAGCTGCTTAAAAAACGGGCTTTTTGTCACCATAGACTGCAGCGCCAGCAGCAGCGACGAGCTGAGCAATCTGTTCACCGACTCGGAAGAGCGATTAAACCAGAGTCTGTACCCAGAAGGAGGCAGCCTCTTTTTAAACAATATCCACCAGCTCAATTCGGAGGGGCAATCTCAAGCCCTAGCTTTATTACAACGCCTAGAGCGATGCAGTCTTGATCACAAGCGAGGTTTTCAGGCCATCAGCGCTAGCCGTACTTGCTTGTATGAAGCCGTCGAAAAACAGCTCTTCAAAGAAGACCTCTATTACCGACTCGCCCCCTTTGTTGTCGACTTAGCTCCGTTGCGGGACCGAGATTCGCTAGAGACGCTTATATCAAAGCTCCTGCAAGCTGAAAACACGCGTGCGATGCACCAGTGCGCGCTCAGCAAACCCGCTCTTGAAGCGCTTGCCCAGCATCCTTGGCAAGGAAACACGCGCGAGCTGCAAAACACCTTGCGCACCTTGGTCATCCTCAATCGCAACGGAACAATCGAAGTAAGCGATCTGCCGAAAATCATGCAACTTAATGCTGGAACCAGCGCCGAACAAGCCGACAAGCCCTGCTGGACTGGTCTGGAAGCAGCCGAATACTCGGCCCTGCTTGAGGCACTGCGCGACCACAACTGGAACATATCTGCCACGGCTAAAACCTTGAGTATGAGTCGCAATACGCTCTACCGTCGCATGGAAAAATACGGAATACAGGTTGAAACAAGCGATATGGCGGGTCACTAGACTCGTCGGCTAGCCTCTTCACCCGCTACAGGCTAGGTGTTCAACTTTTGAGCAACGAGGAAATTTGTTCGCCTTTTTCTCACCCAAAATAGCGTTTTTTGGTGCGAACTTCTGTTCCGAGCGAGCGGAAACATTGTTCATCTTTATTTGCTTTGCTAGTTTGACAGTCAACAGCAACCCGTGGACGATTTAAGGAGAACTATCCATGCAAGAGTCCTCTACACCTCATTCGCAGCAGCGATTATCCCCAAGCCACCGCGCGTTATCGCGTGCAGCCCCATTCGTTGCGTTGCCTTTGCTGGCGGCTTTTGCCCTGCCAGCGAACGCTAGCCAAGAGTTGCTCAATGCCAAGTGCTCCGCTTGCCATGTCGCAGGAGATGACGGCGCGCTAGATCGCATCAAAGACCAACGCAAAGCCCCCGAGAGTTGGGATATGACACTGGCGCGCATGCAGATCACGCAAGGCGTCAAACTGTCGGGCGACGAGCGACGTGCGCTAGTTAAGTATCTCTCGGCAACACAAGGCCTGGCTCCATCAGAGGCGGCTGCCGAACGCGCCAACCTAGAGCGCCAGCCCGCCCACGTGGATAACCCGCCCGATGACCTGATGGCCGCTATGTGTTCGCGTTGCCACACCTGGAGCCGCGTGGGCCTGCAGCGCCGCACCGAAGAAGAGTGGCTCAAACACGTGCATTTTCACGTCGGCCAATACCCCACCATTGAATACCAAGCCATGGCACGAGACCGCGACTGGTTTAAAGATGCCATTGAATTGGTGGTTCCAGAGCTTGGCAAAATGTTGCCGCTGGAAACCGAGGCCTGGAGCAACTGGCAGGCGGCCGAGCACAAATCACCCGAGGGCACGTGGAGTGTCTTTGCTCATCGCATCGGCGGCGCAGATTTTGGCGGCACCATGCGTGTAGAGGCCGATGGGGATGACTACAAGCTCATCATCAACACCACCGATGCCACGGGAGCCTCCAGCGGGATTACCGGCAAGGCTATTGTCTACACGGGGCACGAGTGGCGCGCCCGATCGGGCGAAGGCGACACGGCGTCATTGCAAGTAATGGGCATGTCTGAAGACGGCAACAGCATGCGTGGCCGCTGGTACGACGAAAACAATGAAGCACTGGGTAGTGACGTTATCGCTGTTCGCAGCGATTCAGACGCCACCATCGTAGGTGTGGTTCCCAGCGCCCTAAAGACAGGCCAAGCAACCAAAATCACCGTCTACGGTGCTGGCTTGACCGACGCCATCAGTGCTAATGGTTTAAGCCTGAGCGATGTCAAAGTAGCGGCCGATGGCACCAGCTTGACCGCCACGGCCGAGGCCTCCACTGCCGGAACCATTGATTTGGGCAACGGCGGCCACGTAGTCGCCTACGACAAGATTGACTCAATTCAAGTCGAACCCGGTTACACCATCGCCCGAGTGGGCGGCAACGGTGGTCCGATCGACGCCGTGCCCGCGCAGTTTGATGCTGTCGCCTACGCTAACGGCGCCGACGGCCAGCCCGGTACCGACGACGATGTGCGCATCGGCGCCATGCCTGCTACTTGGTCCGTCGCCCCCTTTGACGAGATAGCCGAACACGATAAGGACGCGCAGTACGCTGGGCAGATGAATCCCGACACCGGCTTGTTCTCGCCCGCCGGTGCAGGCCCGAACCCCGAGCGCAAGTTCAGCACCAACAACGCGGGCAACCTCAAAGTCATCGCCAGCGTCGAGCAAGAAGGTGGAGCCGTCACCGGTGAAGGCCACCTGATTGTCACGGTGCAGCGCTTTGTCGATCCACCGGTTCGATAGGAGTTCTGCATGAGTACACTCAACTACGTACGTGACAATTGTCACGATGTCGACGTCGGCGACCGGCGCGTGCTGTTCCATATCCCGAGTACGGCGATGTTTGACTTAGACCCAGTCGGCGCGGACGTGCTGGACTTGTTCAAGGCCAAAAACAGCGTAAGTGCCGAGGATGTGCAACAGGCCTTTCACGGACGCTACAGTGTCGACAGTCTGGTAGAAACACTGTCAGATTTTCGCGAGCTGGATATCATTAGCGAGCGCGCCGATATTGGCCCGGCTAACCCTGAGGTGCAGGTGGAGAAATTCCCGCTGTCAACCTTGGTACTCAACGTCAACACGGGCTGCAACCTCGGCTGCACCTATTGCTACAAAGAAGATCTGGCCACTCCGAGCGACGGCCAGCGCATGGCCTTCGAGACAGCCAAGGAGAGCATTGACCTACTCTTGGCTGAAGGCAAAGACCGCGAACGCATCAATATTGTCTTCTTCGGTGGCGAGCCATTGACCAACCTGAAGCTAATCAAAGAGGCGACAGCCTACGCGGAAGAGCGCTGCGAGGCGCTGGGCAAGGCAGTCGATTTCTCTTTGACAACCAACGCCACCATGCTCACCGAGGCCAACATCGCCTGGATGAACGAGCACCGCTTCTGCATCGCCATCAGCATGGACGGTCCACAGGCCATCCACGACCGGCACCGCTTGACCGTGGGCGGCAAGGGCACTTACAGCATCGTCTCGCAAAAGGTGCGCATGCTACTCGAGCGTTACGACTCACGCCCAGTGGGCGCCCGTGTCACCCTGACCCGCGGCAACACCGACTTGGTCGCCACTCACAAGCACCTGAAAGACGAACTCGGCTTTTTTGAAGTGGGCTACGCGCCCGTCACCACCAGTGACGATGCGCAATACAACCTCACTTCAGAAGAGCTTCGCACCGTCTTTGAAGGCATGAAAACCCTCGGTTTGGACTACCAGGAAAAAGCTCTAGAGGGAATCAACAGTGGCTTTTCCAATATGCACCAGCTGATGACTGACCTGCACGAGGGCTCGCGCAAGGCGCTACCGTGTGGAGCCGGCCTTGCCATGTTGGCGGTAGACAACGAAGGAGATTTACATCTCTGTCACCGCTTCACCGGTTCGGATGTGCCCACCTACGGCAATGTCAGCGAAGGCATCAACAAACCTGCCCTCGGCGCTTTTTTGGACGAAGCTGGAGATCGAAGCGCGCGTGGCTGCTCCACTTGCCGAATACGCAACCTCTGCTCAGGTGGTTGTTACCACGAGTCCTACGCCCAGGATAACGACCTATTAAAACCCGTCTACCACTACTGCGATTTGATGCGTGACTGGATCGACTTCGGAATCACTGTCTACAGCAAGATTATCCGAGAGAACCCAGCCTATTTCGATCGTCACGTAATGCCCAGGAGAACTCGCTATGAAACGCATGAAGTCAATTAATCGCAAGGCGGACTTACTCCGCCAAGCCGCAGAAGAAGGCAAGCTCGAAGAGGTTTACAGCATGGCAACGATCGCAGGTTGTGCCAGCACCTTGGACCCCGGCTGGGAAGTCGACCCCTTCGGTGGTGTCGCCGCCTTGTGCCAGCCGATGGAAGCGGACCTCTACGGTTGCTCCGACCCCTGTTGGTGGCCTGCTCAAGTGCCCGATACGCTCAATACTTTTCCCGAGTGGAACGCCGATGCAGGCGATGCGGCCAAAGATTGGCGCAAGCTGCAAAGCGTATTCCCCAAAGCCGACTAACAGGAGCACCCTCAATGAAGAGAATGACACTTGCCGTCGCGCTTGCTGCCGCTAGTTTGCTCGCAAGCCAGAGCGCCATCGCCAAAGAATACCTCGTGACAACCGCCAAACCCGACTTGCTGCACATTGTCGATACGGCCGAGCGCAAGGTTGTAAAAAGCTACACAATGCCCGACTCCGCCCCCGGCACGCTGACGGTGGAAATAGACGAAGCAAATGGCATCGCCTACACCCTTTCCAATGGCTGGGGAAGCGTGATCGGTACCGACCTGAAAACCGGCGAACAGGTGTTTAGAGCCGATCTATCCGGAAATGGTCGCCGCGTACGCGCCATCCAAGGCCTGACTGTCAGCCCGGATGGCAAAAAAGTTTACGTTAACTGCTTACCGGTAAAAATGGGCTTGGGTG
>JBMYWE010000207.1:0-5262 GCA_049607125.1 Granulosicoccaceae bacterium
TGACCAGCGAAGAGCGGCCACAGCAGACCGGCCGCAATTGGTTTGAGGTGTTGAGTCGCTTTCGCTGGCTCAACCTCAAAGATTCCGTCATCACTTTCAAAGACCAAAAACGCCAGCGCCACTATGTGGTGGAAGGTGTGACGGTGGTGGCCAACCACTACGACAATCGCTACCGCATTAGCGTCGACGGCGACTTGCCCGATCACCTGGGTGAAAGACTGAGTTTGGTTGCCGATCTCACCGGTAACAACAGCAGCTCGCTGTCAGGTCAAATGTACCTGGGCATGGAGCAGGTTAATTTGACCGAGCTCGGCTCGGCAGTCGGCAGTGAAAAAGCCGAGCTCAGTGGGCGTTTGGAGCGCCTCGAATACTGGCAGGAAATGTCACAGGGAAAAAGCATCGGTGGGCAGTTGCAGTTTCTCGGCGAGGACTTACGTCTCAAGCGCCCGCAAGAGGAAAGCCACTGGAATGTCGACCTCGCCGAGCTCGAAATGGGCTGGGAACGCACCAGCGACAACTGGGATATCTGGCTGGACAACCTGCGCTTGGCCGCGGATGGCGAGGCTTGGCAGAGTGGTTATACACGCTTCAAACGCAGTTCGGACGGGCGTATACAAGCCCAGGGTGAGCAAGTGCGGTTGGGGTCTATTTCGGTACTGTTGGCGCAACTGAGTAATATTGAAGCGGTTCAGGAGATAGCAGAAGCGGCTGAACAGTACGACCCCAGTGGCGATCTGGTCTCATGGCGGTTGTCGATGGAGCCCGACGACCAAGGCCGACTCAACACTGCTTTTGAAGGTGTTGTCAGCGGTTTCGAGGTGTCCTCAGTGGGCGGGCGTCCGGGGGTCAAAGGGCTTGACGCACTGCTGCGCATCAAAGACAACCAGCTGACTGCGCGGGTTAACAGCGCAGATTTGCTGTTTGAAGCGCCAAAGGTCTTTGAGAAACCGCTGCACTTTGACTATGTCGCTGGGGTGTTGGCCGCCAAGTTGGACCCGGTCGATTGGTGGGTTCGCAGCGACAACTTTGTGCTGGAGTCTGGCGATGCCACCGCTAACACGGCCTTCGATATTCGCAAACCGGAAAACTACCCCGGCCTCGCGCTCAACATCCGCAGCGAGGTCGAAAATGTTGACGCCAGTGTTTTGCCCGACTTCTACCCCGTGGGCATCATGCACCCCAACTTGAGCAAGTGGCTCAAGAACGGTGTGCGCCAAGGCGTGGTGCGCACTGGCGAGTTTGTGTTGCGCGGCTATAGTGGTGACTTCCCTTTTCGTGAAAACCAAGGTGTGCTGCGAACAGAGCTCGACGTAGAGGGCTTGGAGCTAGATTACAGCCCTGGCTGGCCGCTGGTGACTGAGGCCGACGCCCGCGTGGTGATCACCGGGGTGGGTCTGCAGGTGCAGGGCGAGGGCAAGTTTGACGAACAGCCCATGGAGGACTTCAATCTCGATATACCCAAATACCGCGACGGCCGAATTCTGATTCAAACCGATTTAGAGACAACGGGCGAGGCCGTGCGAGAGTTCGCACGCAAAGGGCCAATGGCCAAGTTTCTGGCCAGCCACTTTGAAGAAATACGTTTAGAAGGGCCTGTGCGTCTCAAGCTCGCGCCGGTGGTGGCCTTGAAAAAAGGCGAGCAGAGCAGTGTGGAAGGCGTGGCGATACTAAAAGGGGGCAGGGTTGATATAATGCCCGCCACCGTCGATTTGCGCAATGTCAGTGGCGAGCTGCCCTTTGACGAAAAAGGCTTAAAGGACAGCACACTAAAAGCCACGCTTTATGGCAATCCACTCACCGCCGACCTCAAGCGGCTGACCAATAACAAGGGTTTGCAAATTAGCGCGAGAGCCAAAATTCCGCCTGCTAGGTGGCTCAAAGAACGTGACAACCCCTTAGCTGAGTATCTGTCGGGCACTGGCAATTGGCGTGTCATTGCCCGAATGTTAAATGATCCCAAGGGTGGTTTGGGCAGTATTTCTCTCTCTCTAACCAGTGATATGCGAGGCGTGAAAATTATGGCGCCCGCCCCAGTGGCCAAGGGCGTCAAGGCACAGCGACCCTTTCATATCGAAGGTAATATCGATAGCGTGGGCCGCAGCAATTGGAATTTCAGCCTCGGCCAAGATTTGCGTGGACGCTTTGGCCTGACGGCCGACGGCGACTTGCGCAACATGGCCTTGGGAGCTGCCGAACCTGTGCCAACACTGCCCGGTGAAGGGGTGCGTATGCGTATCAATTGGGCGCGTGCAGACGTCGCCAGCTGGTACGACTTTGTCGACACCTGTTGCCTGCAAGGCGAGGGTGAGGGTAGCTACTTGGATGTCTACGCGGCGGTCAGTGAAGCCAGCTGGTACGGTGCGCCGATTGGCAGCGGTTCGCTGAGCATGATTGATGACGAGACAGGCCTCACCGGACGCATCGACAGTCGCGTGGCCAGTGGGAACTTCCGCTACAACTACCGGTCTGGAGAAGAGGCTTGGGATATAGACTTGCAGCGAGTCAACCTGACGCCCTTCGTTGAAGCCGAGGGCGATTTGAGTTCCAGCGAACCGGTGGACCCGCGCACGATTCCGGTTACGCGATGGAATATCGGCAGCTTGCAGCTGAGCGACGTGAGCGTGCAAGACATCAAAATTACCACCAGCCCGGTGGTTGATGGATTGCGGGTGGATCGCATTTTGATCTCCACAGACGACTACACCGGCAACGGAAAAGGCCTGTGGCAACTGCTGCCCAATGGCAAACACAGCAGCCAGATGGAGATGTTTCTGCACGCCAATGACTTGGGCCGCGCGGCGCGCGCCGTGGGACGAGCCGATGCGATTAGTGGGGGTCGCGGCCAAGTGTCTCTCAACTTACTTTGGCAAGATGCCTTGTATCAGCCGGATATCGCCACCATGTCTGGTGATGTCAAACTCGAGATGATCGAAGGTCGCATCAATCAGGTCGACCCCGGGGCGGGCAGATTATTTGGTTTATTAGCGCTGCAAACTTTGCCGCAACGCTTGGCTCTGGATTTCTCCGACTTGGGTGAAGGTTTGAGTTATACCCAGGTTAAAGGAGAATTTGAACTCGCCGACGGCCTGGCTAAAACTCGGTATTTGCTGCTAGAAGGGCCAATAGGTGCCGTCAGCGTAGCGGGCGATATAGACTACGTAAACCAGACCTTCGACCAGAAGATGGTGATTCTGCCTAATGTGGGCGGTTCGCTGCCAGTGATAGGCGCGGTTGTCGGCGGGCCGGTCACTGCAGCTGGGGTGTTTTTAGCTGACAAGATATTTAAATCTATCGGTCTTGACGTCAACCGCTTTGGCCGGCGTGACTACAGCCTGACCGGTACTTTTGACGAACCGGTGTTGGAGCAAATATCGCGACCGCGAAGTCGCGCTAGCAATCAGAGTGATCGCTAGACAATCGACGATACACTTTGAAAAACAGACACAATACTGAGCTCCGGCTCAAACTCTCTTTGAGGACTGCGTTATGGCAGACACATTAGAACGCGCCAGCGAGTTGTTGCTGGCTCCCGCTGGAATGGGTGAGACAGAACTCCACAAGGCGTTAGACCAGCTGATGGGTCGCGGGGTAGATGCTGCTGACCTGTATTTTCAAGCCAAACACAATGAATCTTGGGTGCTCGAAGACGGCATGATCAAAGAAGGGGCTTTTTCTATAGACCGCGGTGTGGGTGTTCGAGCACTGAGTGGTGAGAAGACTGGCTTTGCCTACTCCGATGAAATTTTATTGCCGTCTTTACTTGAGGCCAGCGTCAACGCGCGCGCGATCGCTCGCAGCGGCAGTGATGCCAACGTGGGGCAGTGGGTGAAGCCTGTTGGGCGGGGTCTGTACACCGGCGAGAACCCAATCGCCAGCCTCGACGAAGAGGCCAAAATTGATGTGTTGCGCCGTGCCGACAAGGCGGCCCGAGCCGAAGATCCGCGTGTTACCCAAGTTATTGCAAGTTTGGCTGCAAGTCATGAAAGTATATTGGTCGCAGTTAGTGACGGCACACTGGCGGGTGACTTGCGTCCCTTGGTGCGCATGAATGTCACCGTCTTTGTCGAAAAAGATGGCAAACGAGAGAGTGCTAGCGCGGGCTCAGGCGGCCGATTTGAGTTGGCTCGCATGGCGGCGGGTAGCGAGCCCGAAGACTTGGCCATCGAGGCTGTACGCCAAGCCTTGGTCAACTTAGAGGCGATTCCTGCACCGGCGGGCAATATGGATGTGGTGCTCGGTCCGGGGTGGCCCGGCGTGTTGTTGCACGAGGCGGTAGGTCATGGTTTGGAAGGTGACTTCAACCGCAAGGGCACCTCGGTCTTCTCTGGGCGTGTGGGTGAACAAGTGGCGAGTAAAGGGGTCACGGTCGTCGATGATGGCACCTTGGATGAGCGTCGTGGCTCACTTAATATCGACGATGAAGGCACGCCAACCAATTGCACCACACTCATCGAAGATGGCGTGCTGGTGGGCTATATGCAAGACAAACACAATGCGCGTTTGATGGGCGTTCCGGCCACCGGAAACGGTCGTCGTCAGAGCTACGCTCACACCACCATGCCGCGCATGACCAACACCTATATGCGCTCCGGTGATAAAACGCCTGAGGAGATACTCGCCTCGGTCAAGAACGGTCTCTACGCGGTCAATTTTGGCGGTGGCCAGGTAGACATTACTTCGGGCAAGTTTGTTTTCAGCACGTCTGAGGCCTACCTGATCGAAGACGGCAAAGTGACGCAGCCGGTAAAAGGCGCGACTTTGATCGGCAACGGTCCGGAAGTGATGAACCGCATCAGCATGATCGGCAACGACTTAGCGCTCGATCGCGGCATTGGCGTTTGCGGCAAGGAGGGTCAATCGGTGCCCGTCGGTGTGGGCCAGCCGACCCTGCGAGTAGACGGCTTAACCGTAGGTGGGACGCAAACATAAAATAGAGTGAGCAACTGGCGGAGCGACAGTGCACAGGGAGCGCCAGCCGATTGCTCGCGCATGGCTGCGTTGCACCAACCGGTCATACCCGTTGTGCCGACTAATAACTCATGGCAAAACCTGCACAACCAGCGGGGCATTTTTGCCCTCAGAAGTGATTAATACGGATTGACTGTCGGCGCTAAAGCCAATGGATTCAGCCTGCTCGAGCCGGTGCGCTGGTACAACTGGCTGGCGCAGTGGCAGCCCGTGCAGTGGTTCCTGTCGCGGCAGTGGATCCACGCCAACCGCGAGATGATGTCGCTGCAGCGGGAGCTGCGCCTGTTGGCGCCG
>JBMYWE010000208.1:0-5234 GCA_049607125.1 Granulosicoccaceae bacterium
CTACTAATTTTTGACATGGTTTCCTCATCCTCTGCGCGGTCAGTCAACCGCTCGATTCTACATTATTTGTTATTTGAATATGTCTCTTTCTTCGTCGACGCATACAATTGTCGGACGTCACGCCAGTTGATGCGCAAATCTGCGGAGAATCGCCTCGCAAAAAATTGCCAACAAATTGGCCAAAATCAGTCACATGGTGCATTATCTCGGCGCCAATTTCCATTCACCCAAAGGCCAACAGTTGATTCACGCGCGCTATAGAAACTTTGTCTTTTTGAGCTTAATTGCCATTTTTTTGCTGAGTTTTAACCTGCTAAAACCAGCCCAAGCCGATGTAGTCAAGCCCGCTCTTATCGAGATAAGCGCCGATGTCAGTGGTACGGTATCACTGGAGCTACGCACCAGTGTCGAGGCACTTTTGACCGGCATCAACGCCCGGTACAAAAACACTCAAGAGGCCCCAAACGCCGCTGAGTACGACGCCTTGCGAGTGCTGGAGTCCTTAGAGTTACGAGAGAAACTGCGCCCTTTTGAGGCCAAAATGCTCGACGCCATCTGGCTACACGCCGACGGTCAGCCCGTTACTCTTAGGCTGAGCAAAGTGGAGATACCCGCGCCTGGATACGTGAAAGTACCGCGCGTGAGCGTGCTCGAGCTCGAGGGCGAGCTACCGCGCACCGCCAGCACACTGCAGTTTTTTTATCCGGCCAAATTCGGTGACAGCGCCGTGCGCGTGCGCCAGGTCAACAAAGCCGAGAGCAAGTGGCATTGGTCCGAGTGGCAATGGATTCGTAGCAACAATCCCACCGAGCCCTTCTCTCTCACCGAAGTCTTTACCCACCGCCCAGCCTATCAAGTGGTGCTGGAATATATCGGTATAGGCTTCGAGCACATCATTCCGCTCGGGCTCGACCACATTCTGTTTATTCTCGGCTTGTTTTTATTCAGCAACCGGCTCAAACCACTGCTGTGGCAGGTGACCATGTTCACCCTCGCCCACACCCTCACGCTGGGCCTCTCCATGGCCGATGTCATCAGCCTGCCTGCCCGTATTGTCGAACCACTGATCGCTTTATCTATCGCTTGGATCGCGGTGGAAAACATCTATGACAAGGGGCTCAAGCGCACGAGGCTTTTTGTGGTGTTCAGCTTCGGCCTACTGCACGGGCTCGGGTTTGCCAGCGTGCTCTCCGACTTTGGGATGCCCGACAACGCTTTTTTTACCGCCTTGATTGGTTTCAATATAGGGGTTGAACTGGGCCAAGTGGCCATTCTGCTGGCTGGGTACTTGTTGCTGTCTAAATGGTTTGGTGAGCGCGAGTGGTACCGCGCCGCCGTGATAATTCCCGGCTCGCTCGCCATCGCCGCGACGGGCTTATGGTGGTTTTGGGAACGCTTGGCTTTTTAGCACCTAGCGCGCCCCTCGCCGAGAAAGAGGCCGCGCAAAACCCGGGTAATCGCGCCCCTGGAATGCGTACCGCCGCTTCCAGGCTAAAAAATATCGTGGTTTGGATGGCGCAAAGGAATCCGGGAATCCCCCCTGTGGTTCATTTCGCTGCACTCTATGCATGCTAAGTCCGAGCGTTTACATGGCGGCTCATGGCCGTCTGAGCGTGCCCAACACCAACCCGAGCAACACAACGACAGCACCAATAAATACCTGCAAGCTCGGCACCTCGGCAAAAAACAACACGCCCCACAGGGTGGCCGCGACGGTTTCTACCGGGTTAAACAAAGCCACTTCGCTACTCGGCGCAAAACGTGGAGCGTTGGCATAGAGCACGCGCCCGCCGGTGTTGAAAACCAGGCCCATCGCAGCGGCGCAAAGCCAGGCGGACAGCGGTTGCTCCAAAGGCTCGACCCAAGGCAAGCCTAGCACCAGCAATAAGGCAGCGCTGGCACTAAAGACTAGGAAACGGCTTAACTCAGGGTAGCTCCGTAACAATAACAACGTGGCGCTAAAGCCGATAATGGTAACCAGAGCCAGCAAATCACCCACCATGTGCGCGCTGCCGAGCGACGGTGCCACAATCAGTGCAATACCCAAACCACTAATCGCGATGGCCGCCCAAACTCGTGGCGAGGTTCGCTCGCCCAAAAACACCCCTGCTCCCAGCGCAACAAACAGCGGACCGGCAGCAACAATAGCCACCACATTGGCAATCTGGGTGTGCTCAACCGCAGCGAAAAAACACAATTGCGTCAGAACAACCAAAAGGGCCAGCACCGTCAAAACCACAGGATGGGCGCGCAGCGCCTGCAGCGGGCGTAAGACCTCAAAGCGCCAGTTCAACCACAGGCACAACGGCAGGCAAAACAGGGCGACAAGCCACGCGAGTTCCACCGCTCCCGTGCCTGCCGCTCGCACAAACACGGCATCGGTAGAAACCAACAACATACCGCTGGCGGCCAGCAACCAACCGGTGCGGCGATCCTGGCGAGATCGACTCAAACGGGTTTGCTCAAGTGATTATTTCCACTTGATATTGCAGCCCATGCTCGGTTTTTGATCGTCGCTGATCACCCCCCCTGCCAGCAGCGCATCTAGTGCCGCGCGCATATCAGCGCCATCTACAGGCTCGCCATTACCTGGGCGCGCCGCATCAAACTGGCCGCGATAAACCAGCATTCCCTCGGCGTCGAAGATATAAAAATCAGGCGTGCAGGCTGCATCGAAGGCCTTGGCCACGGCTTGCGATTCGTCGTAGAGGTAGGGAAAGCTCGCTCCGGAGCTGTGCGCCAATTCCGCCATTTTCTCGGGTGAGTCGGCAGGGTAGCTCTCGACATCGTTGCTGCTGATCAGCACCGTGTTGACACCCTTGTCCGCGTACTCGGCAGCAAAGGCTACAAACTGATCCCAGATATGCACCACAAACGGACAGTGGTTGCAGACAAAACCCACCACCAGCGGATGCCCCGCAAAATCATCACTGCTGATAGCCGAACCAGTGCGAGGCTCGGGCAAATTAAAAGCGGGCAGCGCGGTGCCCAAAGGCAGCATAGTTGAAGGCGTACGGGCCATGGGAGTTCTCCAGATTAGTTTCACGTCATTAAACCCGCACCACCGTCACAACGCAATCACATGCTCTTAAAGACGCCATAAGCCGTTACAATAAGACGCTTCCTGACCACACTACCGCGAGCAACTGAACATGCAATACCGCACGCTTGGCCGCACCGACATTAAAGTTTCCGCCCTGTGCTTGGGCTCGATGACTTGGTCCACCCAAAACACTACCGCCGAAGGGCACGCACAGATCGACCGTGCGCTGGACGCTGGCATCAATTTTATAGACACCGCCGAGATGTATCCGGTCAACCCCATTGGCGCCGAGACCTGTGGCAACACCGAAAAAGTGATCGGCGAGTGGTTTGCCAAAACCGGCAGGCGCTCAGACATCGTGCTGGCAAGCAAAATCACCGGCGACAACCCCGGTCAATTTGTGCGCGACGGCGAAGGCATCAACGCCGATTCGCTCATTCGCGCATGCGAAGGCTCACTCAAGCGCCTACAGACTGACGTCATCGACGTATACCAACTGCACTGGCCGGAGCGCGGCTCGTACCACTTTCGCCAAAACTGGCGCTACAACCCCGCCAGCCCCGACAAAGCCGCCACCCTCGCCCATATGGAGGCGGTGCTAGAGGCCGCTGACAAGCTGATTCGAGACGGTAAGATACGGGCGATGGGTCTATCAAACGATTCAGCTTGGGGCACCGCACAGTGGCTGCGCCTAAGCGAAGAAAAAAACTTGCCGCGCATGCACACTATTCAAAACGAATACTCACTCATGTGCCGCCTTTTCGACACCGACCTCGCCGAACTCTGCGCTTACGAGGACCTCGGGCTGTTGGCTTATTCACCGTTGGCCACCGGGCTACTCACCGGCAAATACCTCGACGGCGCCTGCCCTGCTGGCTCACGCAAGAGCCTGAACGCCGACCTCAACAAACGCTGTACGCCGCGCACCGACGCAGCCGTGCAAGCCTATGTCGACATCGCCCACACTCACGGGCTCACACCCGTACAGCTGTCGTTGGCCTGGGCCAGGAGTCGCCCGTTTATGGCCTCGGTGATCTTTGGCTGTACCACGCAAGCCCAACTCGAAGACGCGCTGAGCTCGGCAGATATCAGCTTGTCTGATGAGATTATCGAGCAGATTGAGTTGGCCCACAAAAGCCCATCCGATGCCATTTTAACCCTCTTATTACCTGTTCCAAACCCTTCCTGATCTCCGCCAACGCATAGCCCAAACAAACCATGCCGTATCAATTGATACGGCATGCGCTTTGCACAGAAGGCTGGGCGCGATTTTGTCAGTACAAAGACAAAGAACTTCTTTCGCCAAGAAAGCCCAACCTTCTCCTAACAAAGGGATATCAGGAAAATTTATGAAAACGAAACTGAGTTTTGCCCTGCTCGCTGTTTCGATGGTTGGCGGATGCTCAAGCATCGTCAGCAAATCGGATTACCCCGTCACCATCAACAGCGTCCCAGCAAATGCGCGCTTTTCTATCGTCGATAAGGCCGGTCAAAACATCGACGCTGGCACCACCCCCGCCACCGTAACTTTGAAAGCCTCATCGGGATATTTCTCCGGACAGGCTTACACCATCACTCTGGACAAAGAGGGATATGGCAAGCAACGGTACGAACTCGTCAGCACCGTGGACGGCTGGTATTTTGGCAATATTTTGATCGGCGGTCTTTTGGGTATGTTGATTGTGGACCCAATCACCGGCGCCATGTACCAGCTACCAGAACGCCTCGATATCGAATTGCAAGCGCCCACCGCCGCGTCGAGTGACACCACACTAGAACTTGGCACCATCGACGCCCTGTCCAAAGACCAAGTGGCCATGTTGCAACGGCTGAATTAAGCCGCTAGTTGGCAAGTGAAACAGTGTATTTCAGCAATCCCACTCCGAAATACACGCCGCTTTTTCTAGGCTACAGGCCCGCAAGCCGCGACCGTAGCCTTGTTAAAGCTACAGCGAAATCCGAGAAAACCACCTCAACCACCAAACACCCAAACATGTAACATCCGTCCCGGCATCAACGTAAATCCGCCCGCAATCAACATGCCCCCAACATACAAGCCAATCATGGCCCCTCGGTGTCGACGAATATCACCCGCTTTTATCGCTTGCCAAGCCACAACAATCGAGAAAATGGCCCAAACGCTGAGCAGATGAATAAAGCCAAAGTGTCCAAGAAAAGCCGGACCGACGCG
>JBMYWE010000209.1:0-5215 GCA_049607125.1 Granulosicoccaceae bacterium
ATGAAGCAACTCTCGCCAGCCAAGTTGCAGCAGCCGATGCGCCGCAAAGCGGGCACCGAGCGTGGAGCGGGTGAATTTGAGGCGATCAGCTGGGAAGAGGCGATCAGCACCTTGACCGAGCGCTTGCGCAAAATCCGCGACACCGACCCCAACCAGTTGGCTTATTTTACTGGCCGTGACCAAATGCAGGCGCTGACCGGTTTTTGGGCCTCACAATTTGGCACCATCAACTGGGCGGCCCACGGTGGTTTTTGTTCGGTCAACATGGCGGCCGCTGGCCTCTACACCACCGGGCATGCCTTCTGGGAGTTCGGCGACCCCGACTGGGATCACGCCAAGTACTTTATGCTCTGGGGTGTCGCTGAGGACCACGCCTCCAACCCCATCAAGATAGGTTTAGAGAAGCTCAAGCGCCGGGGCGCCAAGTTTGTGGCGGTCAACCCCGTGCGCACGGGTTATCAGGCGATAGCCGACGAGTGGGTGCCTATTCGTCCGGGCACTGATGGATTGATGGCTCTGGCGATGGCACACGTACTGCTCAAAAACGACCAGTTCGACTGGGAATTTCTTCTGCGTTACACCAATGCCGCGCAGTTAGTGGTTTGCACGCCTGATCAAGTGGGTGACGGTTTGCTGCTGCGCGATGAAGAGCAGGAGCCCTTGTGCTGGAGCCAGCGGGACAACGATTTTGCGCGCTGGGCTGACGTCGACTGCAAGCCCGCCTTGTTTGGTGAATACACTAGTGCTGACGGCAAACCGTTAAAAACTGTGATGACGCTGATGGCTGAGCGTTATCTCTCTGAAGAATACTCGCCAGAAGCGGTGGCCGAGCGTTGCGGGATCTCGGCTGAGACGATAGAGCGCTTGGCGCTGGAGATGGCGCATGTGGCCTTCCAAGAGAGCATCACTATCGATACGCCTTGGGTGGACTGGGCGGGGCGCAAACACGAACAATTTATCGGGCGCCCTGTGGCGATGCACGCCATGCGCGGCATATCGGCGCACAGCAACGGCTTTCAGACGGCGCGCGCGCTGCACATGCTGCAAATTCTGCTTGGCGCGGTGGACTCCCCCGGGTCGCACTTGGCCAAACCGCCGTTTCCTCGGCACTTGCCGCCACCGATTCGCCCGGCCAAAGATACCGCCCCCAATACGCCACTCAAATCGCCGCCCTTGGGTTTTCCGGTGCAACCCGAAGACTTGGTTATTGATGAGAAGGGCAACCCCAAGCGCATTGACAAGGCCTATAGCTGGGAGGCGCCAATTGCCAACCATGGCCTGATGCATATGGTGGTCACCAACGCTTTCCGTGGCGATCCTTACCCTATCGACACCCTGATGTTTTTCATGGCCAACATGGCTTGGAACTCCACCATGAACACCGCCGAGGTGCAGCGCATGCTCACCACGCGCAAAACCGACGGCGAGTATCAAATCCCGTTTATCGTCACCGTAGATGCCTTTGATTCCGAGATGGTGCACTACAGTGATCTGGTGTTGCCAGACACCACTTACCTCGAGCGTTTCGATACGATTTCTGGTCTGGACAGGCCAATCAGCGAGCCCCACGCCTTTTGCGACTCCATTCGTCAGCCGATTGTTGCTCCCAATCGCGACGTGCGCCCCTGGCAGGAAGTGATGTTGGATATCGGTACGCGCTTAGGTTTCCCCGCACTGGTCGATGAGGCGGGCGAGCCAAAGTACAGCGGCTACAAGGATTTCATCACTCGCTGGGAGAAGGCTCCAGGTATTGGCTTTTTGGCTGGTTGGCGTGGCGAAAATCAAGATCAATCATTGGTGGGTGCACCCAATGAAGAGCAGTGGGAACGCTACGCTGAGAACGGCTGCTTTCATCAAGTCGATCTGCCGCCCGAGCACCGCTACTACCGTTTCGCCAACAAAGATTATTTGGCTTGGTCCAAGTCGGTGGGTTTTAACGGCCATGACGGTCCTATCGTGATGGACCTCTACAGCGAGATACTGCAGAAGTTTCGCCTCGCGGGCGAGGGCTTGTACGAAGGCCCTTGCCCGACGCGAGACGACGACAAGCGCCGTCTAATACAGTATTTTGACCCGCTTCCGACTTGGTATGCACCGCTAGAGGAGCAACGAGTGAGTGCCGAGGAGTACCCGTTTCATGCGGTCAACCAGCGGCCAATGTTTATGTACCACAGTTGGGATTCGCAAAACGCTTGGCTGCGGCAGATCAACCACCAAAATATGCTCTTCATGAATCGCGCGCGTGGCGAGGAGCTGGGCCTGGCAGATGAATCCTGGGTGTGGGTGGAGTCACACAATGGCAAAATTCGCGTGCAGCTCAAGCTGATGGAAGGCGTGCAAAGTGACACTGTCTGGACATGGAACGCCATCGGCAAGCAGTCCGGTGCTTGGGGCCTGAAGGCAAATGCCCCCGAGTCGCAAAAGGGCTTTTTGATGAACCACCTGATTCGCGAGTTGCTGCCCGATGGGGCGGATGGTGAGCGATACACCAACTCCGACCCTATCACCGGGCAGGCGGCTTGGTATGATTTGCGGGTAAAAATTTATGCTGCTGCTGAAAACGAGGTGGGAAGCTGGCCGAGTTTCGATACCCTGCAGCCGTTGCCTGGCGCACCTGAAACCCCTGATATGGTGGCGCATCAATCCCATGAAGCAGTAAATTTGCTTCGACCCATCGCAGACGTGCTCCAGCGAGGTGAAAAATAATGAAACTCGGTCTGGTAATCGACTTAGATGTCTGTGTGGGCTGTCACGGTTGTGCGGTATCTTGTAAGCAGTGGAACACGTCCGGCACCAGTGGCCCACTGAGTGATATGGATCCCTACGGCCCCGACCCTGATGGTGTGTGGTTTAACCGTATTCGCAGTTATGAAGTAGGGACTTACCCAGAGAACAAAACCGTCAACTTCCCCATGTCTTGCATGCACTGTGAAGACGCGGCCTGTGTGACGGTTTGTCCGACAGGGGCGAGCTACAAGCGTGAAGAAGATGGCATCGTATTGATTGATCAGGACAAGTGCATGGGCTGTAATTATTGCTCTTGGGCTTGCCCCTACGGCGCACGCGAGTTGGATCGCAGCAGCGGCACGATGAAAAAATGCACCTTGTGCGTGGACCGAATCTACGATGACAAATTGCCCGAGAGCGAGCGTCAACCGAGCTGCGTGATGACTTGTCCGGCCAACGCTCGACACTTTGGGGACTTTGATGACCCAGAATCAAATGTCAGCCAGCTGGTCAAGGAGCGAGGGGGCTATCAGCTAATGCCTGAGTTGGGCTACGCGCCCACCAACCGTTATCTTCCGCCACGTCAGCGCGAGCAAGCCCCGGTGGCACTGCAGATAACAGAGTCGTCCAGCTTGCTCGATAAGCTCAGTGGTTGGATGAAAAAACAAGAGAGGGAGAGCTGAGATGCACCCGGCTAAATCCGTTATATTTTTTACCGTGGTCTCAGGGCTTGGCTTGGGCTTGTATATCGTTGGCGGTGCCCTTTGGGTGTTAGGTGGCTGGCAGCCCAATACCTCAGATTCGAACGCTTGGTTGTTCAGTGCGACGGTGGCATTGATAGCAGGCTTGGCGTCTTCGTCTTTCCACCTCGCCAACCCTAAAAACGCCTGGCGGGCTTGGATGCGCTTTCGCACCTCTTGGTTGTCGCGCGAGGCGGTACTCGCAGTTGCGGTTATTGGGGTGGCGTTTTTACTCTGGCTGAAGGGGGCGGACTCGCGCGTGAGCGTGTTGCTTGCCGGGGTATTGTCTGTATTGGCGCTGCTAACGCTCTACTCCACCGGCATGATCTACGCTTGCCTGAAAACTATTCGCCAGTGGCACACGCCCTTGACCCCCGCCTATTATTTGCTGGCGGGCTGTAGTGCGGGTTCAGTGATGTTCGCGGCCATGTTTGACCAAGCCTACCTCATGTCATGGGTGTTGCTGTTTGCCGCCGCCGCGGTAAAAATTGTCTACTACGGCTACATCGGCAGACCGGCTGGTCCAAGTTTGGAGACATCCACCGGGCTGGGCAATTCGGTTGCTGGGGTGCGATTGCTTGAAGTAGGTCACAGTGGCAACACGTTTCTAACGCGCGAGTTCGGTGGCCAGCTGGACGAGTCCAAGGTCAATATGCTGCGTGCAATGGTGTTTGTCTTTAGCCTTTTGTTGCCCGCCGGTGCCTTGTTGATCGGCGCAGCGCCACTAGCCTTGCTTATGTTGTTAGCTGGGCACGCGGTGGAGCGCTGGTTGTTCTTTGCCGAAGCCAAGCACGTGGTGCGTTTGTATCATGGGCAAGAGACCTGATGTTCTTCGCACAGGCGCTACTAAAAGTAGGCGTAGCCTAAAGATCTCTAGGCGGAAATCCAGATAAAGATGACATCGAAGCAAAAGCAATCTAGATGTGCAAAGTAGGGCTTGAATGTGCGAGTGCTAGTCAGGCTTGTCGTGGCGGTTTTGGCGCTGGTGGGGTTTGTCTATCTGCTGGTGATGGGTTGGCTTTGGGTTAAAACGGATGGGTTTTTGGGAGATAGAGGGGTTCATTCATCCGAGCACGGTCAGTGTACTCATGTTGTTCTGGCCTCATCCGTCTCTTGGGGTTTTTCAAAAATAGCTGAGCACGAGAGGCGAAAATGCGAGGATGGGCTTGAGGAGCATTTTCTCTGGCTTCGGCCCGTGAAACGTTTGGGACCTAGCTCAGGTACGGCCGCTGTTTTTGCCTCTAACGAGTTTGTGTCAGGTGTAGTGCCTGACGTGGTGTTGCCGTTGCGGCTTTATTGGGTGTCTGACAATACTTTGCGGGTGCAGTATCAAAGGGGATTGAACTTCTCTGTTGAGTCGATTGATGGTGTTGAGGTGGAATCCAGTCGATTTCTCATAGACTAACGGATGAGGTCTAGTCGGTATGAAGCCCAAGCTGCACCCGAGAAAAGGGTTGCACTGAAGCTAAGGTTTATCCCGACGGACAAATGCTAGGTAGAAAAAAGGCGCCCACGTGGCGCCTTTCTTGTTGCGCTTTCTCAGACGCCGAATTAGCCGCCGAAGATTTTCTTGGCTGCAGATTTCAACTTGCCAAACAAACCAGCTGATTCCTGTTTGGCTGCAGCAGGCTTGGCGTTTTGGCCGCTGCCTTGCTGCTGCTTGCTTTGGTTGTCTCTGTCCTGGCGTGGTTTGCGGCCATCGCGGTTATTGCGGTTGCGGCCGCCGCGTGAGCGACGAGGTTTGTGGT
>JBMYWE010000210.1:0-5213 GCA_049607125.1 Granulosicoccaceae bacterium
GCCCTATTGACTACGGCGTGACGGGTATTGACCTGACAAACCGGGTTTCCGGCAAGGCCGATGGTCTGAGCGACATCAATGACTTTGTAGGTCCATCGAACGCTCACACAAAAGGCGCTTGGTCCGCCGCCGCTGAATGGCCACTGAGCGCTATTCACGCGGCGCTTTTACCGACGGGCCATGTAGCCACCTACGGCACCGACGAACTCGGCAACAACGCCAGCGGCTTTATCTACGACCTGTGGAACCCACACATGGGTCTGGGGGCCTCAGCCCACAACACGCTCGACAATAAAACCAATACAAACACTTTTTGTAGCGCTCAAACCGTGCTCAGCAACGGCCAACTGTTGATCTCGGGCGGCGATGAAAACGGTTTGCCGGATGGATACAAAGGCGATGGCATCTCGCAGAGTGTGTTGCTAAACCCGGTGACCGAAAAGATGTCTCGCGCTGCCAAAATGAGCTACGCCCGCTGGTACCCTACCTTGGTTGGTCTTCCGAATGGCGAAAACCTCATTTTAGGAGGCCGCTCCGCGAAACCACGCGACGGCGGTAAATCGTATGGTGTCAGAACACCCGAAATTTACAACACCAACACCGGCAAATACCGCAAACTCACTGGCATCAACAACGATTTCTTCGAGCGCTCGTGGTACTACCCACGTGCCTATGTCGGCAACACCGGAAAAGTTTTCATCACTCGCAACGGCAGCCATGACGTCTGGCGAATGAGCTGGACAGGCAAAGGCAGCATTGAGAAAAACGTGTCGACCCGTGGCGAGGTATTCAGCCAGCAGTACCCTTCAGTGGTCTACCGCCCGGGCAAAGTGTTGACATTGACCAAAGGCAAGGGCGCCAAAATTCTCGACATCAGAGGCAACAACGCCACGATCAGCAGCACGAGTGCACTGGGTGTGCAGCGCTTGTTCTCTGACGCGACTGTCTTGAGCGATGGGCGAGTACTGGTAACCGGAGGTTCGAGCATTAGGCAAGACTTGGCCTCTGCCCACTACAAAGCTCAAATCTGGTCACCCGGCAACGGCAAATGGCGGGATTTGGCCTCGGCCAGTAAAGCTCGTCTGTACCACTCTACCGCCCTATTACTGCCAAATGGCGCGGTGTTAGTGACCGGTGGAGGACCGCCCGGCCCCGTCGTCAACATGAATGCTGAAATTTTCTATCCACCCTATCTGTTTAAAAAGGACGGCTCGGGCGAATTGGCTAACCGCCCAAGTATTAGCTCCATGCCGGCGGTGAAGTACGGGCAAAAATTCGCCATCAACTACAGCTCCGCTACCGCCATCAAACGGGTCGCGATGATTCGCGTTGGTTCGGTCACTCATAGTTTCGATCAGAGCCAACGCTATGTTCCATTGAGTTTCACCACTAGCAGGAACAAGCTGATCATCAATGGACCCAAAAACAAGAACCAAGCACCTCCAGGCCAATACATGCTGGTGATCATCGACAAAAACGGTGTGCCTTCGCACGCAGAGATGTTTCAGCCGAGTTAACAGCTAGGGCGAGTCAAAAAGGGTGGTGCACGCTGCGCCACCTTTTTATTTGAGTGGTTTGATCAAACCTTCAAGCCCATTCACGCGCAGCTCCAGCGCCAGCTGCATCAACCTGCCCAGCTCGCCTTTAGGCCACTCTTTTCGACTGAACCAGAGCAAGTATTCCTCGGGCAGATCGATCAGTACCCTGCCTTTGTATTTACCGAAAGGCATGGGCATTTTGGCGAGTTTAATGAGGTCTTGCTGGTCAAACACTCTCTGGCTCCGTCAGTGAAGTGGCCTTGCGACGCGGCAAGGAACCCAGGCTAAACACGATCAACGCTACCCAAATAAAACAAAAGCTGATGAGCTGATCGCGATTGATGCTCTCACCCAATACGGTGATGGCGAAGAAAAACTGCAAGCTAGGGTTTAGATACATCATAAAACCGAGCACAGTCAGGCTCAGGCGCTCTGCAGCGGCAGCAAACGCTAATAGTGGCAGCGCTGTGAGTACACCAGCACTGATAAGCAACAAGGTAATGAAGCCTCCATTTTGCACAAACTGGTTTTGTCCCAAATGACTTTGCCAGATTAAATACCCCAAGGCGAGCGGTGCCAAAACCAGCGTTTCAACAAACAACCCGCTCAGCGGGCCGACGACAGTCTGTTTGCGAATTAGGCCGTAGATGGCGAAGCTAACGGCGAGAGACAGCGACACCCAAGGCAGGCTGCCGATTTTAGCTACAAAATACAAGACACCGACCACAGCTAGCGCTATGGCCACACGTTGGTAGTGATTCATCTGCTCTTTCAAAAATATCCGCGCCAGCGCCACACTGCACAGGGGTGTCATAAAATAACCCAAACTACTGGCCACCACCTCGCCACGGGCCACTGCTGCGACATATATCCACCAGTTGAGCCCCACCAGCAGCGCCGAACAGGTCAACATCAACACCAGCTTGCCGTCGCGCAAGGCTGTCAGTGCGCGCGGCCATCGCCGCAAAAACGTCAGTAACAGGGCACAAAACACCAGCGACCACAAAATCCGTTGGGCAATCACTTGGGTGGATGAGATTTCCGCCAAAAGGTGAAAGAACAGCGGAAAGCTGCCCCACATGCCATAGGCCAATAGCGCGTAGGCAAAGCCAAGCTGCTGTGGGTTCACGATGTGTCTCCGGGTGGGTGAGCCAGACAAGGATTCAATCGGGAAGCGAATCCTGAGACGGCAAGCTTAACAGCCAATTGCCAAGCTCAGTAGTTCGTGCGGGCAGAGCCAGATCTAAAGCCTCCTCGCCCAACAGCGAGTTATCTTCGCAGGCGGCTTCCAGCTCTGCCAGCAGTGCATCTCGACCGGCAAAAATGCCTTTGCTTCGTCGCAAGTAGTCTGCGATGTGGGTGAGTTCCAGTTCTGGATGATACTGTACACCCCAAAAACGCACTCCGTCTTGTTCGTACACCATAGCCTGTATGGAGTGTGCATTTTCAGCGGTGACGATAGCGCCTGCTGCAGGCACAGCTACTTGATCACGGTGCACGCATAGACTGCTAAAACCATCGCGCCTGCTCCGGTGCACTGCGTGCTCGGCGAGCAGCCTAATATCGCGCGCCAAGCCAATTTCAAAGCCTTTAGGCGAGGCCTGATTGCGCCCACCCAGCACGTCATTGGCCAATTGCAGCCCATTGCATGAGCCAAAGCTTGGCAGCCCGACAGAAAAAATATCCTCCATGGTTTGCCGCAATGGCGCTGCCTCAACCGCACTGGTAGACCAGCTGACCCCAGACCCCGTAAAGGCGGCCCCATCAAACCGAGATAGATAATCGGCAGACAGCCTGCGCGCCTCGCGGTAGGGTTCGATTACTTCAAAGCTCAGGTCGGGTTGCAACTGCGCAAGAGTGGTGCCGTAATGATCGCCAGTACTCAATTGCTGCTTAGCTCTAGCCTCATCAATCAACTCGACAGAGTTTCCGTCGACCACTAGTATTTTGAGCATTTGACGGCGCTGCTGAATGGAAATAGGAGGACAACTTTTAGCACGTTCTCACCGAACCACGCCAATGAAACCGACATGTTTTATTGCACCCGTACCCGCCATCACTGTACCCAACTAACGAGATTGCTTGAATTACTTTCCCGCGGAAGGACTTGTACCACTAACAAGCGCTAGGTATTCATTTCACTTTCCATGACCGCAATCACATTCGCAGAATGGCACACCGCCCCTGTCTGCAAGTATTCCATCGCCCGCAGTGATGCTTCGTGCGCTTCAATGCTAGAGCCACCCACGCAGTCATCCAAAACTCTGCAAAAATAGTCGCTCTGATGCCCATCAACAAAGGTGTAGTGCACACAGACATCGGTCAAACCACCGACCAGTAACAAAGTCTCGACTTTCAAACCTCGTAGTAAAATTTCTAAATCAGTGCCAAAAAACGCGGAATACCGTCGTTTCTGGATAATATAGTCATCAGGCAAAATGCCCATTTCGTCCACAGCCAGTTCTGTCTGAGGGTTGTTGTCCAGACAGTGAATATCTTCACTTCCGTCCAGTTCTCGCCCGAAATCGATCAAATTGGCTCGATGAATTTCCTGAATGAAGATCACCGGCACGTCGGCCGCGCGAGCCGCGTCGATTACTGGACGACAAGCGAGCATACGCTCCTTGTAGCCTGGCATATTGTCGATACTACGCACCGACTCATTATTCACAAATGTACTGGCCTGAATATCAATAACCAGCAAGGCCGCTCGGCCTTCTATTAGGGCTCTCTTGGTACGGTTTAAATTGGCCAAAGGCTCCTCCCATGAAAGCAGCGACACAGACTATCCCACCGTTGCGGCTGCAGCTGAGTTGTCACAAGCCAGAGCGCAACTTCTTTCGGCCAGTGGCTTTCTATAGTGAAAGACCAAGGTCTGGCATGCAAGAAGTTCGTGCTGGCCACCCAAGACGCCGCTCACGCACCGTCTCCACCTGCGAGCCACGATACTGGCTATCCTAACTGCTCACTTGTGGTGCTACCAACCCTCGCAATACAGTGCCAATAGTGTTTAATATTTCGACCTTGCCCTAGTGGCCTGACAACAAAATAACTTAGGGTTCTGCGGCTGTCGAAAAAGCGCATCAATCAAGCGCACTGGGCACCCTGATTGATCGGGGCAGAGAACAAGCTTTATTCAACAACCGCCCTGCGGGAGCTTTTTTGCTGCACGCTCGCTTCGTTGCAGCTCTCGGACGTAACTAGGATCAACGATGACATCAACTTTTAGTAAGCCGTTTACCCAACAAGAACCCATTCCTGAGGCAGGTATAGAGCGCGCTGTTGAGATCATGCGCAGCGGCCGACTGCACCGGTACAACGTGGCCGATGGTGAACTCGGCGAAGTCGCTTTACTCGAACAAGAGTACGCCAACTATCAAAGTGTGCCCTTTTGCCTTGCTTGCGCCTCAGGTGGCTACGCCTTGCACGTGGCGCTCAAGGCCTGCGGCCTGAAAGCGGGTGACAAAGTGCTGACCAACGCCTTCACCCTCGCCCCGGTGCCCGGTGCTATCCACCACGCCGGAGGCGTGCCTGTGTTGGTAGAGGTTGATGAAAACCTATGTGCTGATTTGGTTCACCTAGAGGCGCAAATGCAAACCAGTAACGCCAAGTTTTTTATGATGTCGCACATGCGCGGCCACTTGGCTGATATGGACAAAGTGGCGAAGCTGTGCG
>JBMYWE010000211.1:0-5200 GCA_049607125.1 Granulosicoccaceae bacterium
TGATATTGACAGGGGCTGGGGTGCAGGCGGCGGGCTTGGAGCTTGACCTCAGCGAAGAATCGGGTGAGTTCACTTACCTAGTCAATAGTCGCGGTGTAGTTGAAGGCGGTATCGATTTGGGTCTGTCATTTTTCTACAACAATCGCGAAGACATCATGCTGAGTGCAAATATTTTGTCTCTAGGTCAGCAGGCCAAATACGGACAGCCCTTGCAGTTAGGTGTTGGTGCCAAAATATATGGCGGCAAGCTTGAGGACGACCGCGAAATCGGTGCAATAGGTATCGGTGGCCGATTGGGTTATATCATTCCTTCGCAAATATCGCCGGTGGCCGTGGTCGCGGAAATCTACTTCGCGCCGAGTGTGACAAGCTTTGGTGAAGCTGAGCGTTTGATGGAGCTCACCACGCGTATAGAGGCTGAAATCACGCCGACAGCCGTGGGTTTTTTTGGCTATCGCTTGACCACAGCACGAATGGCCGATACAGAAGACGACACCGAGTTGGATGACAACTTAAATATCGGCGTGCGCTTTTTGTTTGCCGCGCCTAACTTTCGTCGCTAGCGCCTCTAGGCGCACTGGTCCGCTGGCTGCCTACGCGGTTGTGGTACACTGCCGCGTTTAACCTAAGGCGCAGTGGCCGTGAGCATTAAAGCCGATAAATGGATCCGACGCATGTCCGAGAACGAGGGCATGATCGAGCCCTTCGAAGCGGGGCAGGTGCGAGAGCATGATGGCGAGCGGGTCGTCTCCTACGGTACTTCGAGCTATGGCTACGATGTGCGTTGTAGCGATGAGTTCAAAATATTCACTAACGTCAACAACGCCATCGTCGACCCCAAGCATTTCGACGAAGCCTCTTTTGTCGATGTAAAAAGTGACGTGTGCATTATCCCTCCCAATTCCTTTGCACTGGCGCGCACCGTAGAGTATTTCCGCATTCCGCGGTCGGTGTTAACGGTGTGTTTGGGCAAGTCCACCTATGCGCGTTGCGGCATTATTGTGAACGTCACTCCGCTGGAACCTGAGTGGGAGGGGCACGTGACTCTAGAGTTCTCAAACACGACCCCTTTGCCTGCTCGAATCTACGCCAATGAAGGGGTGGCGCAAATGCTGTTCTTTGAGTCCGACGAGATTTGCGAGACCAGCTACGGCGATCGCGGTGGCAAGTACCAAGCGCAAAGAGGCGTGACTCTGCCCAAAATCTAAGCGTTCGCTGGGTTCTGTGAGAGCCCTGAGTTGGTCCTCAGGACGCTCTCACCAGCTGTGTGCGCTTAGACTCGGTGGTAGAGCATGGGCCAGCCCCGTTCCTTGGCGATAGGTGCGAGCCGTTTGTCGGCGTTGACCACCACGGGATTGCATACGCGCTCTAGTAGCGGCAAGTCATTGATCGAATCACTGTAAAAATATGCTCCATCGAGATCATGGCCCCATTTTTCTGCCCATTCTTCGATGATGGCGACTTTTCCTTCCTTAAAGCAGGGTGTGCCGTGGATGTTGCCAGTGCAGCGGCCGTTCTCTTCACGCAACTCCGTGGCAAAAACATGGTCAACATCCATCAGCGCAGTGCTCGCCTCGACAATAAAGCGGTTGGTGGCGCTCATGACGACACGTGTATGGCCTTGGCGGCGATGATTGGCCAGCAATTCGTGGCTTTCGGCGGGAATCCGATGGCGTGTGTGTTGATCGCGAAACTCGTCGCGCCATGCCAGTAGTTGCTCGCGCGAGTGTGTTACCTGAGGAGCAGATTCGTAGCTTGCCCACTCCTGAGCGTCGAGCTCGCCACTGTTGTAGAGCTCTGCAAATCGGGATAGGGCCTTGCGGTGTGCAGATTCTTCAACCACGCCCTTGGAGATTAAAAAATTGAACCAAAGCTCCGGTCCATCACCGTCGAGCAGGGTGTGATCGAGGTCAAAGATAGCAAGTGTCATATCGGTCTCTATAATTTCATTGGTGCAGTGGGTTTATAGTGCATTGCTCGCAGGCTTGATTCGTGGAAAAATCAAATTATCGACAGAATTAGCAGTAGTCATGATTGACTCTAATGGGTATAGGCCTAATGTTGGCATTATTCTGAGCAACGCACGTGGTCAGGTTTTCTTGGCGCGACGCTGTGGTCAGAACGCATGGCAGTTTCCTCAAGGAGGGATCGACCTAGAAGAATCGCCGCAAGAGGCGATGTTTAGGGAGCTCTTCGAGGAGACAGGCCTAGAGCCGCACAATGTGGAGATTATGGGGTGTACCAGCGATTGGCTGCACTACGACCTCCCGGAGCGCTACGTGCGAAAGCACCAGCGTCCGCTGTGCATTGGCCAAAAGCAAATGTGGTTTATGCTGCGCATGCTCGGCGAGGATGGGTGTGTCAATCTTGCCGCCACCAATCATCCGGAATTTGATCACTGGCGTTGGGTAAGTTATTGGGCACCTGTGCGCAAAGTGATCTACTTCAAGCGTCGTGTTTACCGAGAGGCACTCAAAGAACTGCGTCCTCTGGTTTTTCCTCGAGAGGACCGGTCCGATAGGGTTCGACCTGCGCCCAACAGGCCGCAAGACGCTGGCGATTAAATGCTTTGGCTAGATGCCTGTGCAAGAGGCTGTTTCCTCACGTGAATGAGCTGATTTCGAGTGAATAGTGACCTAGGCAACCCGTTTGTCTAACGAAAATCAGGCTTAGCAGCCCGTTCAAGAACCGCTGCCTACTGCAAGCGCACCGGATTTGGCCAAATCTCCCTCCGATTTTCGTTAAATAGCTGGGCTATTCGCCTCAAACCGGTGGCAAATTTGACTCAAACCGGCACGCTCTCGCGACGACACCCGTTTTTGAACAGGCTGCTAGTCGACAGGAGCGCCCGGATCAGATTCATCGCATTGGCTGTAAGTGAAGTGACTCTGAGTGGATACTTAGAAGGGTTTCACCACGACCAGTAAGACCACGGCAATAAGAATCAGCACAGGGGCTTCATTGAACCAGCGAAACCACACGTGAGAGCGAGTGTTTTTGTCATCTCGAAATACGCGAACAAGGTGCCCACAGTAGAAGTGGTAGCCGAGCAAGAGGGTGACTAGCATTAACTTGGTGTGAAACCAGCCCTGTTGTAAAAAGGCGGGCGTGTAGGCAATTGTTAGCCACAAGCCAAAAATGACCGCCAGAGCACCGCCGAGGTTGGTCATGCCGTAGAGTTTTCTCTCCATCACCTTAAAGCGTTCATGCCCTGCCGTGTCCTCCGCGGGGGTCATGGCGTGATAGACGAACAGGCGCGGCAGATAGAACAAACCCGCGAACCAGGTGATCACGAAAATAATATGAAAAGCTTTGACCCACAACATAGATTTTTTTAAGTGTCCTAGAGGTACGTTTTTATTTGTTTGCGCAATGAGCTCATATCAAGCATGCCGAGTTTGTGCAGTACAATTTTGCCCTCGGGGTCGATAAGAAAGCTAGTTGGGGTAAGTCTGACGTCGCCGAACGCGTCGGCGATAGCGTAGTCGATATCTAGCGATATATTGTAGGGCAGCTTCACCGCCTCGCTTAGCTCCAGCACCTGATTGGGTGGGTCATAGGCCATCGCCACACCTACCATTTCAAAGCCGTCTGGGTGGAGCTCGTCGTATAACTCCATCAGATGAGGCATCTCCTCCATGCAGCTGGGGCAAGTTGTTGCCCAAAAATTCACCAGAACAGGCCTACCTCGCAGTTGCTCCAGTTCAATTTGTTGGCCATCTAGTGTGTTGAAGGTGACGTTTGGTGCCGCTTGGGCGCTGCTAGGCACGATCCAGTACCAAACGGTGACAGCAGCGAGCAGAGTAACAGCAGCTAGTGCTGCCCGGTTTTTGAGGAATTGCACCATCGATTTCCTGTTTTCAGCTCTACAATTTCAAAGAACGCCCCACAGACGGCGCGCCATTTTCTATTTTCCCATGCGAAGGAGAGCCTGCCAATGCAGCTGAAGTTCCGCAGCTTTGCCGTTTTGTTCGGTATTAGTTTGTTGGGTGCTTGTAGCTTACCGCTCGATACGACCGAACATGCCGCTTTGGCGGTCTGTGAGACAACCCGCGTCAAGGATGGCGACAGTGTGTTGGCGCGCTGCGACGGCGAGGACCTCGAGATTCGACTTGTTTGCATCGACGCGCCTGAGCTTTCGCAAAAACCTTATGGGGCGTGGGCAAAGAGGGCGTTGACTGGGCTCTTAGGCGAGAGCTTTCAGGCGGACTACCAAGGTAAAGACCGCTATGGGCGTACCCTTGCTACCTTGTGGCGTGACCAGCGAGATCTAAATCTAGAGCTGTTGAGCACTGGCGACGCGGTTTTGTATCGTAAATATTGCAGTAAATCCAAATATTTAGCGGCCGAGGCTGCTGCGCGAAATGGAAAGATTGGAGTTTGGGATGGGGAGTATTCTTTTATAATGCCGTGGGAGTGGCGCCGTCGCTGAGCCCGTGCCAGACTGCAGCTATAGCTTAGGCTTGCCGTTTAAAAGGAGAACTTCGTGCAACCCATTTTTGTGATGGTCAAATGTAAACTCGGAACAGCATATTCGGTTGCGGAGTCTATCTCCGATGAGCTGGAAGAAGCTTCAGAGGTTTATTCGACTTCTGGTCAATTCGATTTACTCGTGAAGTTTTATTTGACAGAAAATCAAGATGTTGGCCACTTTGTGACCGAGCGAGTGCAAACCTTGGCTGACATCACCGACACCCAGACGATCGTTACTTTCAAGGTCTTCAGCTGATCCGCCGATTCTCTGTGGAGTGCCCCGACTTGACCTTGGTGCTGGCGAGGTGCAGAATTCTTGACTAATTTAGTAGGTTATAAGCCCGCGAAAGGGGACATCACGCGATGAGCACTGAAGTACAGACAACGGCTGATGCCGAAAACCCGCTTGTATTCACCGAGGCGGCAGCGAATAAGGTCAGCACGTTGATCGAAGAGGAAGGAAATCCCGATTTGATGCTGCGAGTGTTTATCTCTGGAGGTGGTTGCTCGGGCTTCCAGTACGGATTCACTTTTGATGAAGAGCTGCAAGACGGCGATACAGAAGTGGTTAAGAGTGGTGTGAAGCTGTTGATTGACCCTATGAGCATCCAGTACCTTGAGGGTGCGGAAATCGATTACACCGAGGGCTTAGAGGGCGCGCAGTTCGTTATTCGCAACCCCAACGCCACCACTACTTGTGGTTGTGGTGTGTCCTTCTCAGTCTGAC
>JBMYWE010000212.1:0-5143 GCA_049607125.1 Granulosicoccaceae bacterium
CACCGCATCCATCCAGCCACCGGCGCGCGGCAGTAGCTTGCCCGCGGAAGCGCCTATTAGCAACAGCGGAGCACCCATGCCCAAGCTCAGGCTGAACAACACCAGTCCGCCTTTAATGGCGTCACCGCTTTCGGCGATATACACCAGCACAGCCATCAGCGGTGCAGTGACGCAGGGGCCGACAATCAGCGCTGAAAGCAAACCCATGATGGCTACGCCCGCGTAGTCGCCACCGCTTTGTTTGTTGCTGAGCTGGGTCAGCTTGGACTGAATGGCGTTGGGCATTTGTAGCTCATAAAAGCCGAACATGGAAAAGCTCAGCGCGACAAACATGGCGGCAAAGGTGTAGAGCACCCAGGGAGTTTGAAACCAAGCTTGTATATTTTCGCCCGATAGACCCACCAGTACGCCGACAAGGGTGTAAGTGAGTGCCATCGCCAGTACATAAACGGCGCTCAGGCTCAGTGCTTTGCGGGTGGAGAGGTCTTCGCCTTGGCCCACGATGATACCCGAGAGGATCGGGATCATCGGGAAGACGCAAGGGGTGAAAGCGAGCAGCAAGCCCAGACCAAAGAAGCCCAATAGCACCAAACCGAAGTTGCGCTCGCGCATCTCGGCGGTGAGTCGGTCTTGCTCAGAAACGGGTGCGACCGCGGTGGGTTTTGCACTTGCCACACTGGTAGCCGCTGTGGTGCTGGTGGAAGCTAGGTCTGTCGCAATGCCAGATGCTAAGCCGCTCGGCAGCGTTATTTCAGATTGTTGCGGAACATAACAAATGCCTGCGTCGGCACAGCCTTGGTATTTGAGCTTGAGTGTCGCGCCACTGGGGTCACCGCTGTACGGGATCACCATCCGAACCGCGTCGCGGTAAACTTCTACATCGCCAAAATACTCGTCGTATTTTTGCTTGCCCGCGGGCAGGTTGGCCGGGGCGAGGGTGGCGTTGCCGCCTTGCAGTTCAAAAGCGAACTTATCTTTGTACAGATAGGTGGCTGGATGTATTTGCCAGTTGAGTTCTATGGCGCCTGCGCCCGCCTGACCCACGCTAACCTTAAAAGCATCATTCGGGTCGGGCACGGGGTCATTGGCGACACCGAGTTTGCTAAAGTCCAGTCCAGCACTGGTGCTAGCGGCGGCGCCCAGATTGGCGGCGCTCGAGCTTGTCATGGCTGCCTTGGCGGGCAGTGTGACGCTCACTTTTTGCGTAATCGGCGGGTAGCAAATGCCGATGTCGGCACAGCCCTGTGATTTAACCTTGAGCTCCAGCGCGGTGGCGACCTCGGGGCGCTGAGTAATTGGCAGGGTGGTGGCCAGTTTGCCGCGATGCGTTTCAACTTCTCCGAAGAAGTCATCTTGTTTGACTTTCCCCGGTGGAATCTTCAGTTCACCAAACTCGACACCGGCCGCGTCGGTGCTAACGGATATTTTATCGTGGTAGAGGTAGTAGCCCTCCACCATGTCGAATCGAACGCTGATCGTATCGGCGTTTTGCACCTTGGCACTGGCGGGAAAGGCAACTTCCGGAGCGAGTGGCTCGTCTGTGGCCTGGGCCGCGAGGCTGCTTGCACCTAGCAGGGCGAGGGCGGCGAGCTTTGTGGCGAAAACGCGAAACATAGTCATTCTCTAGTCAATAGGTTGTTGGCTCCGTACACCGTGCCTGAGCAGCGGCACGGTGCGCGGAAGCTCTCTTTTACAAATCGATGTTCAAGCGCAGCACAGCTGCACTCATATCGGGCACGAGGTCTAGGTCTTCCAGTGCACCGAATTTGTTATCCGGCTCCTCCGGAGACTGCAAATAATACTCCATGGTGAGGTGCCACGGGCGCTCACCGTCTCGCCCGTAGCTCAAGCCCACGGTCGTGGCGTCCATGTTGCCCAACCGGTAGTCTGATGAGGCATAAGTGCTAGTGTCACCGCTGACGGGTTGCTCGCCCTCGCGGAAAAATGGCGTGTAGAATTCCGCCGCCTCTTGGGTGTAGTAGCGAAAACGCGGTTGAATCCACCCTTCACCCACTGGCACCTTGAAACTCAGGTCGAGTGTGTGAGAGCTAACTTCCCAGTCGTCCTGCATGTAGCGATACGACGTGTTCAGTACCCTGCCGTCGAAGTTGCGCTTGTATTGGGCGTAGAAAGTCTGTCGGCTGCGGCTGTCGGGCCGGTTCTCGTAGACGGCCAGCGATAGGTTGCTAGCGGTGTCGGCGACCACGGGGTCGCCGTTGGCGTCGACCACACTGATCACTTTATAGGGGTCGTTTTGATAGCCGTCGCTTTGGCTAAAGCCAAGGCTCAATTGCAATACGCTGTCGCGGTCGATCACTTGAGTCAGTCCAAAGAGCGCATCAGTGACGGTCTTGGATTCATCGCCCTTGGGCCCGCCGTCGCCATCGCGGGTTGTAGCGACGATGTCGTCATCGTCATCGTCATCTCGGCTGGGCAGGGGCATGGCGTCAAAAGCCACTGGGGTGCCGCCAACTGCTTCGATAGTGTCGCTGGCTAGGGCCAAGCCCGCGCTGAGTGTCGTGTTTTTCTGGTTGAAGTCTCGAGCTACGCTGGTACTGGCGCCGAGTGAGAGGTAATCGTACTCTTTGGACAAATTCCCACCCACGGACAGCGTGTAAGCTTCGCCCAGAGGGCGGGTCCAGCCAGCGTTGAAAGCTGCCCGGGTGTCTTTGAAGGTGTCGTCCAAGGGGGCTTCACCGGCAGCCACCGTATACGCACCGCCGCCGGATGGGCCGGTAAACGTTTGCGCATTGTTAGATGGTACTGCGCCGTTGGGTGAGGCGCCGGTGAGGGAGTCCAGGGTGAACCGCAGAGTCAGTGTCTCGTCGGTGTCGATGGTTTTGGTGGCTTGCACGGCCGGTGCAATCGCCGCTACACGGCCATCGGATTCGCTGTAGAGCATAAAAGCTGCTTCCGCGTCCCAGTCGTCGCCTCCGAGGTCGTAGTCTAGCAAGCCCGCTTGCGCAGGGCCGCTGAGTAAGGTGGCGGCAGCTGTGCCAAGAGCTAGGGCTATTTCAGGTCTTTTGGTGTGAGTCGTCATCAGTTGCACCCACACCCGCCACCGGCAAAGCCACGGCCACCACTGGAGGCCTCTTTGCTGAAATAAATGTGCTCGTCAAAGGCGGTTTGCATGGGGTGGCTGTCGAGCGCCATGTCTTGGCGGGCCAGCGTGCCGCGCTCCCAGGGCTGCACACCCATGCTACTGCAGCCGCTCAGAGCAAAGGCTAGGACTAGAAGGCTAATAAAACGCATTAGATGTCCCTCCCAAGCTCGGCTTCGATGGCTTCACGCAGGGCGGGGGCGTGTTTTTTCTTAAACCCAGTATGCGAGCTGACACGTTTGCCGTTGCGGTCAAACAGCACCGAAAAGGGCATGCCCCTAGCGCCGAGTTTGGAGGCAATCTCTCCATCGGGGTCTGTGATGATCTCAAAGGAAGGTTTCATTTTTTCAAGGAAACGAGCAGCGTCTGCTGGGTCGTCGCCAGTGTTAACGGCAAGGATTACCAACCCGTCCTCGCCGAGCTCTTGGTGTAGCTCTTCCATCCAGGGGAAGCTGGCACGACAGGGCCCACACCAAGAGGCCCAGAGATCGACGTAGACCACTTTGCCTTTATAGGGACTGAGGTTGAGTTCGATGGCTTGCGCGAAACCTGAGAAGACACAGGCAGCTAGAAGTATCAGTATTCGCATAGAGAAACACCCTTGGGAAAGAATTAAGGCAACCGAAGTTTCGGATGGTTCCCACTGTAAATCTCTCGGCTTAATGCAATATTAAATGGGTCTAATCTCGGGCCAACGTGGTTGATTTTGTGATTTTTTAGCGGTTTTCTTCGTAATCACAACAAAATCAAATACATAGATATATTGGCTGGCGCTTTGGCCTATCAAATCAGAAGCCTACTCGAGAATGGCTCTCAGCAAATGCTCTGCAAGTGGCTCAGCAAGATAGACCGAGCTACCGTGTTGTTGCGCTCGGCGGGAATGAGCAAATCGGCGTGCTCCCGCGAGGGCAGTACAAATTCGTGCAGCATCGGTTCCACTGTTTCGCTGTATTGCCGACGCACGTCAAGTTCCTCGCGGCCGCGCTCACGTATGTCGCGCTCTATGCGCCGCGACAAGCAGGTGGCGTTATCGGTTTCGAGGTAAATTTTGATATCTAACTGCTCGCGCAATGGCGGGTGCGCCAGTAGCAGAATGCCCTCAACCACGATGAGGGGAGCTGCAGGTAGGGTTGAAGTGACAGTGCGTCGAGTGTGCGTAGCGAAGTCATACACGGGAGCCTCGACTGCCTCTCCACGCTTGAGCTGAGCCAAATGCTGCGCCAAAAGGTCGTGCTCGAGCGAGTTGGGGTGGTCGTAGTTCACCGCTTTTCGATCTTCCATGCTGATATGGGCAAGATCGCGATAGTAGGCGTCTTCTGGCACTAGGGTTAGTGCATCGCCTAGTTCAGACTGCAAATACTGGCACAGGGTGGATTTCCCCGAGCCAGAGGGCCCGGCGATGCCGATGACGGTACGGGGACGTTGCATGGATTATCTCGATTGGGCAAACCGAGGCATTCTAACCGTTTTACCCTTAACTCGGGTGCCCACTCGGCCTCGATTTATCGACGGCGCAGAGATTGCGGCCTCGATTGCACGAGACTACACCTGCAAATGGGCTGTCGCTTCAATCTCTATCAAGGCTTCGTCTTCTATGAGGTCTTTGACTACCACCACAGACATGGCGGGAAAGTGACGGCCGAATACGCGGCGATAAGCCGCTCCTATGGCTTGTTGATTGGCAAGGTATTCTTTTTTGTCGGTGATAAACCAAGTGAGCCGCGCGACATCTTCTGCCTTACCGCCTGCCGCCTCAACTATCTGAACGATATTGGACAGTGTTTGCTCCATTTGCCCAATAAAGTCGTGACGCTCGAAAACTTTGTCGGCGTTCCAGCCAATTTGACCTCCGATATGCAGCGTGCCCCCCGCTTCAAAAATACCGTTTGCGTAACCTTTGGCCGAGGCCCAGCCTGATGGGTGTATCGTTTTTAGGGTCATAGTTGAGTTTCCAGGTGTGTGGATATTTTGGTCCTCAGCGGCTCGGGCCAGGGTGTAGGGGCTCCCGTCTGGTCGGTGTTGACCAAAGTGGCGCGTGCGGTC
>JBMYWE010000213.1:0-5134 GCA_049607125.1 Granulosicoccaceae bacterium
GCGTCTTATACGTTTGGGCGCCGGGCAACACGAAAGCAACACACCAGCAAGAAAAACACAAAGCCCACAGAGCCCGAAGTTACGCCGGCTCCAGATGTGCTCTCGCTATTGCTATTGCCTGAATTGGCCCCGGACTTAGCAGAAGCCTTGACCGAATAATTTATGCGCTGAGTTTTTTGCTGCGTATTGTCACTGATACTTAACAAGAAGCTTCCGCTGCCTTCTTCCAAGGCCTGACCTTCAATAGTGTTTGAGGAAAGCTCTATTTCAAGGCCAGCGGGGAGGCCAATTGCGCTGGCAGACAAAGTGTCCGCGTCAAATGTCTGCGGTGCGATGGGCAAGCTAATCGCTTCACCTCGGTTGAGCTCGAGGGTGTTATTACTGGAATTGAAAGACAGCAGTGGTTCCGTGTGTTCCTCGAGGCTTTTTATGTGAATTGTGTGGCCCACGGATGGGGTGCCAGAGGAGTCAATGGCAAAAAGCCAATACATACCCGGCAGCAGTATATTGGTGTTGCTGCTCAGGGTCGCAGAGTATTGTCCGCTGCTGCTGCGTTCGAATGCCAGCGGAATAAAGCGCTGATCTGAATTGATGCTGTGCGTCACCGAAGAGAGCCGGATTAGGTTGAACTGGCTAACTTCCACATCAGTTGACATGGCGATTTCGCTGCCCACTGTGGCAACGGTGTCCGCGCTGATAATCGCTGGCCGCGTCGCTGCTTGGCCATTCTGTGTAAAGAAGTAAGGCGGGTAGTAGAACTGCGCGTCGGGGTGATTGGCCGGGCAGTCTCCGCACAGGCCTCCGCCGCCTGAGAGTATCCGACCATCGCGCATTAACAAGGCCCATGAGTGGTAGGATCTGGCCACAGATTGAATGGCCACCTCGCGCCATTGGCGAGTGTCGGGGTTCCAAATCTCAGGCCACCATGCATTGCCGGTATCATTAAACAAAACGCCTGTGCGCGTGCCGCCAACAACAAATACTTCGCCCGTCGGCATGATCACACTGTTGTGGCTTGAGCGCCGAGTGTGCATGTCGTCAATAGTCTCCAGGTGGGGTGTAGCGCCATTGATGTCGACAACAAAAGCAGTGGCAGTAGAGCTGAGCGGCTGTCCGGAATCGCCTGAATCTACAAGACCGCTCACTCTCGGGTCGGAGCCACCACTGACCAGAAGTTTGCCCACGTCGTACATCACGGCAGAACCATATTGTCTGGCGTACTCGTAGTTTTGATCTGGGGCGCTTCCCGCTTGGTCTACCGAGCCCTGGCCCTCGGTTTCATACCAATGCAGCTCTGTCAGTGGGCCCGAGTTAAATATTCGGCCGTCTGGCGCGGTGTGCAAGAAGGCATACCACTGAAGAGAGGCTGAGTTATTTGCCGTCAGTGCATTGCCAAGGTCCTGCTCGTCGCGCATAGCCGACATGTCAGCATTGGGTAAGTCTTGCCAAGTATTGGCAATTGGCTTGTAGAGTTCAGGGGTCTCCTGGGCGCCCTTGGCAAAGCTTGTCAGCACGTCTCCACGACCTGTTAGCACATTTGTGCCGTACCAGCGTTGCTGGCTCATGGGGCTTAGAGCAGACCATGTTTTGGTTTGTGGATCAAAGCCACTTGTCTGAAAGGCGACTGGGTTGCCGCCAGAAGCCAGCACGCTGCCATCCTCGAGCATTGAAGTGCCAGCGCAAAACATATCGTGTGTCGGGTTATCGCTCGACACGAAGGTTTCCGTGGCTACGTCAAATACAGCTGACCAGGTGGATTGCGAAACTTGTTGGACAAAGTCTCTTGTTTCATTGGACGACCAGGTGACCACGGTGTCGTCATACAAAGAGGCGGCGTGCACTGGGACATGGGGCCAGGCGATCAAGTCGCCCCACATGCCCATTGTTTGAGGGTCTGAGTTGTGGTCGCTCTTGTTGTGGTAATAAAAGAGTTGGCTGTTTGAGGCAATATCATCTTGCAGCTGGAGTTTATCAACGCCGTCCGTGTCGGCAACAGCCGTGATCGCATAACCGGAGTTAGCGTGGATAATCGAAAACTGACCGTCTGAACGACCGACTATATTCCATAGTTGTATATCACCGGAAACTTCCGGGCGCTCAAAGTCCCCGCGGTGGCAGGTTTGTTGAACAACGGCCGCGCCGCTGAGTTCTTGCCTTGGTTCCAGGCACTTCCCGCTGTAGCCAAGTCTCAGTTGATATGCGTATCCATCGGCCTCCTGATCAAACCAAAGGTGTCGCATTGTGTGAGTCCAGCAATCCCCAACAATCAGCTGTGTGTCGTTGTTTCGACTGGCGGTGGGTAAAGTGACGCATCGACCACTTTTCGCTAGCTTGACGAAGGCATTGTGTTCGTATTGAGTGATAGTCAGTGGCGGTGCGTTTTGTAGTGCAGCTGTCTCAGGAGTGCCCTGGTCTTTTGGTGAAATGCTTTCCTCAGTTCCACGTTCGAAGGGCGGAAAAATCAGAAATACGGCGCACGCAGCGAGGGTGATGACTAAGGGCAGGTGTCTACTTTTTTTCATAAAACTGTAATTGTCCCGTCGATGCCTCAACGCCCTGAGTGTCTATCGGAGCGGCGGCCCTCTACTAAGAGGTAGGCACAAGATTCGTTGATCCATGCTTGCGTTAACTAAAACCTTTTTGCAATCTTGCTTATATAGCAATAGAAAACACTTTTGCTTATTCCACTTGGCAGCACAAATTAATCCATAACAGTAGTTTTTAAACTGTTTTTGCTTGTATGCAGCTCGTTTTGGCTAGATGGATAGAAGAATCCATCTAATCTCTATGCCAGAGTTGGTGGAAGTAAGGTCGTTCTACTTGTTTGCGGTTGGATAGTGAGAAAGGCAGCGGAGAAACTGTACTTTGTTGGTGCTTGTAGTTGCGCAAAATGCAATAAAAACAAGTTGCTTGAATATTTCGGCACTGGTTTTTATGATTTGCTGTGGAGTGTTGTCTTAGTTAGTTTGAGATGTCTGCTCAATAATCCACTCACGCACTTCATTTGCCGGTGGCGATAACTCCTGGTTTTTGGACCACACCAAGTAAAACCCTAATCCTGTTTTCCAGCTCCATTCTGTTTTTGCCGATAGCAGCTTCTGTGCGATCAAAGAACTTGTGACGTGTTTCCAGCCAAACGCAAAGCCCTCTCCGGCTATTGCGGCTTGCAATACCAGTGCGTAGTCATTTAAACGCAGGCCAGCAGAAATCTGTTGGTGCTGCATGCCATGATGCTCAAACCACTGCGCCCAAGTCGGCCGCTCGCGAATCGGCTCTTCTAGATGCACGAGAGGTTGTTGCAGCATACTGGTGATGTTGCGCAGTTTGGCCGTCTGCATCACGCGTGGACTGGCGACCGGAAAAATAACCTCAGGGGCTATCAGGTGTGAGTGGCAGTTTGGCCAGTGTCCATCGCCTCGGCGCACAGCTAGGCTGATACCCTCGGCGTCGAGGTCAGGTTCGCGGTCACTGCTTTGCAAGCGTAAGTCTATTTCGGGAGAGCGTTGGTGTAAGTCCTTGAGACGGGGCATCAGCCAGTAGTAAGCGAAAGCCGAGGATGAATTCAGCGTGACATGCCCCGCCTGTGAACTTTGGTTGATAGCGAGAGCGGAGTGGTAGAGGCTGTTGAGGGCTTGCGAGACATCGGCGAACAAGCGTTGACCGCTTGAAGTCAGCGTAATTTGCCGATGACCGCGCTGAAACAACACCACGCCGAGGGCTTGTTCCAATTGCTTAATCGAGGCGCTGACGGCGGGTTGCTGCACGCTGAGCTCTTCGGCAGCTCGGGTAAATGACCCCAATCGAGCAGCCGCCTCGAAGACGATCAAATGCCTCGGAGAACGCACCAGCTTCCAAAGTTCTCGCACCCGCTTTACTCCAACTTTTCTGTCTTACTAGCATATGTTAAAAAAATACTAAGGAGGTGCTGTTGCAGGTTTAAATCTCTATGTTGCGCAATCTTGGAGTTTTTCACATAAGTTGAAATGATGCAAAGCATTGAATTTTAGAGCGGTCACAGTCGGCTAGAGCAGGCGTAGACTTCGCCAGACAACAAAGCAATCCTGCTAGAGAGGTGGTGTATGGTACGTCGGGCGAGAAGGACCCGCGCGAAGACGACAGCGGGGGCCGTACTCGGCTCTCCCTATGTTCAGCGTAAGTTGCCGTACTTTGATCCGCTCGATGAGGAGCAGATTGAACAACTTGAAGCCCAGGTAGACTGGTTGATGCAAGACGTGGGGATCGCCTTTAGAGACGACCCAGCGGCACTGCGTATCTGGCGAGAGGCGGGGGCAACGGTTGACGGTGATACGGTTCGCGGTGCCGCGGATTGGATTCGTGATCTGTGCTCAACTGCACCTCGTCAGTTTTCGCAACTGGCGCGCAATCGCGAACGCTCTGTGGTGATAGGTGGTGACAACCAAGTCTTTGCGCCGGTCTATGGTGCTCCCTTTGTGCGCGACCTAGAAGGCGGACGGCGTTACGGCGATATCGAAGCTTTTGAAAAGCTTGTCAAGCTCAGCTACCTGCATCCCAATTTACACCACGGCGGCTTTGTCACCTGCGAACCGTGCGATATTCCTGTCAGCAAACGGCATCTGGATATGCTGATGGCCCACATAACTCTCAGCGACAAGCCGCACCTTGGGGCGATCACCGAAATGTCGCGCGCGCAAGACAGCGTCGACATGGCGGAGATAGTTTTTGGCGCAGAGGTGATGGACGAGCACTGCGTCATTTTGGGTAACGTCAACACCAACTCGCCGTTGCTGGTAGATAAGGTGGTCACTGAAGCCGCCCAGGTTTATTGCAGTCGTGGTCAGGGTTTGATTGTAGCGCCATTTATATTGTCTGGGGCGATGGGGCCGGTATCCACGGCGGCATCGGTGGCGCAGGCGATGGCCGAGGCGCTGATGGTTTGTGCTTTCACCCAACTAATAAAACCCGGTGCGCCCTTTGTACTGGGCAACTTCTTGTCTTCTATGTCGCTAAAGTCCGGTGCACCCACCTTTGGTATGCCTGAGCCCATTATCTCCAACTATGCCATCGGTCAGTTGGCGAGGCGCGCGGGATTGCCGTTGCGCTGTGGCGGCTCGCTGACCGCATCTAAAATAGAAGATGCGCAGGCGGCTTACGA
>JBMYWE010000214.1:0-5110 GCA_049607125.1 Granulosicoccaceae bacterium
ACCTGCGCGACGGTGGTGAAGCCAGCTGCTCCGCTCTCGATACAAAGAAATCATCTTTATTCTCTAGCGAACTGCTGATAAGAAGCGATCACAGAGCTCGCCTCTCCGTCTACTTTAATCACACCCTCATGTAACCAAAGCACACGATCAAATCCGTCCAATAGATCTAGATCATGAGTGACCATCAACAACTGTTGTTGTTGCTCGCGTAGCTCGCTCATTAAGTTTAAGCGAGTGCGAAGATCCAAGCTTGCAAATGTCTCATCGAGCACCAAAAGCCTAGGCTGCATTAACAGCACCGACCAGAGGCAAAGTCTTTGTTTTTCCCCTTCTGACAATGATTGAGCGGGTCTCGAGGCCCAACCCGCGCTTTGGCGAGCGACCAGAAACTGGTGCGCTTGTTCCTCTGCTTGTTTCTGCTCTATGCCAAGCTGCAGCAGACCGAAAGTAAGCTCCTCTAGCACGGTGGGAAAAAGAATTTGCTGATCAGGATTTTGGAATAAGAAACCAACCAACGACGCCAGCCGCGCGCCATGCTCCAAGCTGTCGTACCCGTAGACACGCACACAGCCTGTATCGGGCAACAGCAAACCATTGAACAAACGGACCAGCGAGCTCTTGCCGGAACCGTTCTCCCCTATAAGTCCAACGCGCTTTTCGTCAATGACCAAGCTGATGTTTTCTAATACAGTTTGCTGCTCTCGCTGCAAGCAAACCGATTCGAAAGCAATCGCGGCCTCACCTGGGACCGCGACGAGCGGCGAACGGGAACGCGACTCGCGTTTAAACCAAGACATGGCAAAGGCCCTTTGTCACAACCGGTGTAAACCCCTCGACTCAGCCATTTTCGGCTTAAAAGTTCGGGATCATAACAGGTTCAACAGACACAGGATCAGCTTAAGAAAAAAGGCGGCGCCAGAAACCCGGGCGCAAATGCTCTTGGCAACGGGTGTATTGTTGCTCGTACGCCTTGGTGCGACCCTCAACGCGTCTGGCCACCTTGATCAACCACGGTTTCTTCTTGTAGCTCTGCCTGCTATACCCACCCCAGCCCTCGTGATAGTTCAGGTACTGGCGAAAGGCGTCATTGAGCGCGATGCCATTACGGGCTCGAGATTGGTGGGAGTACCAGCCGACAAAATCCATTGCGTCATCAAACCGATCTCGATCCGCGCCCCAATTGCCCGTGGCGTCAATGTAGTTGCGCCATGTCTGATCTAGAGCCTGAGAATAGCCATAAGCTGTACTTACTCTGCCCCAGGGTATCAAGCCAAAAAAGGTGTATTTTCGCGGGGCTTTGGCGTCGTGTTGAAAGCTACTCTCTTGGAACAAAAACGCCATAGACTGACCCACTGGCACCCCCCAGTCACTCTGGGTGCGCAACGCTGCTCTATGCCAACGCGGTTTTTCAGCGAATATTGCGCAAATATCATCACTTTGAGCAGGCGGACGTGTGGCGCACGCGCTCAAAGACAACAGCAAAACGATAAAGAGAATACGAGACAAGGAAGTAGCTCCCGTGTTTTAGAGAGGGAGCCAAAAAGCATAGTCGTAATTTGGCTGAATGCTGCTTCAAAAGTCGACAGTTTAGCTAGCGAGTAAGATTAGCTATGCTAGCCCAGCCGATAGTCACCTCCAGCGCTAGTGGCACCCGATCCACACGGTTTTTAGGAAATGGCCTGCCAATAGCGGTGTTTGTAGTCGTTTTCTTCATCCACGACTGGCAACTGCTCAAAGCCCAGCGCTTGAAAAAAAGCGAGCGCATCCGGCTGGGCGTTTACCAGAACACCTTCATATTCGTTTTGAGCCGCCAACGCCTGCACAGATTTGACTAACTCGGTTCCGATCCCCTCGCGATGATTGGTCGCGTCGACAAAAATACCGTGTAACAACAAGGCCTTGCGATCGGGTAAAACTTGCTCCTCCATCGGGGCACAACTGGCCACCAATCCGACTATATCGCCATCTGGATCGATGGCAAGCTGCATATCTACTGACTCAAATACGCTCTTTTCGTAACGATAAGACGGCATCGATAGGCGCTTTACCCGCTCTGGTAAAGCCCAGCTCATCACCGCTGCTTCGACGATACCATTAATGAACAAAAGATCTTCAGCGGTGGCAGGTCGAAGAACCACCTTGGTTTTAACAGCCACTACTGGCTCCCTGTATATAGGTAATTTGCTAGAGTGATCGAGATCCGGTGTCGCTATGCCACGGCAGCTGAAGAATGTGCAACTGATCGACACCCACTGACAAATCAGTGGTGCAACAACTGCACAAAAGATGCTCGCGCTCACCTACACTCGATATGTTGGTACGAAAATACATTAACATCAGTCACTTGGCTAGAGTATGTACCAAAGTGTCATGGAAAAACGCGCAGGCAAGCGAGCAACTGCTCGGCTTTGCCATTGGCATTATAAGTTGAATCCGATAGCTTGACGCTCACACTACATTTGTCGACGCTCGCAGGTGTCAAGGCAGCACAAAACCTATTACACTTATTGGGTCTTGGCGCAGCATCACGGCAATGTAAACGCCTCTAAAAGCTGCACAATTGTGCAACCTGAACCGGTCTCTGACCTTCTAAAACCAGCGGACACACTTCATGAAAATACTTGTCACCTGCAAACGCGTGCTCGACCCATACATTAAAGCGCGTGTTAAACCCGACGGCTCTGGCGTCAATCTAGATAACGTCAAAATGGCCATGAACCCCTTTGACGAAATTGCGGTAGAAGAGGCAATTCGCCTGAAGGAAGCCGGAACTGCGACTGAAGTCGTCTCGGTATCTATTGGTGGGGCTAAGTGCGAAGAGACCCTACGTACCTCGCTGGCCATGGGAGCAGATCGCGCCATTCATGTGGTCACTGACGAAGATGTGGAGCCACTGGGTTTGGCCAAAGTGTTGAAAAAACTCGTTGAAGAAGAAGAGCCAGGTCTTGTCATCATGGGCAAGCAGGCGATAGACGGCGACAGTAACCAAGTCGGTCAAATGCTGGCAGCACTGATGGGCTGGGCTCAAGGCACCAATGTATCCAAAGTGGATATTGGAGATGGCGACGCCACAATCACCCGTGAAATCGACGGTGGCCTTGAGACCCTTAAACTGAAGATGCCAGCCGTGCTCACCGCAGACCTGCGTTTGAACGAGCCTCGTTACGCCTCACTGCCCAACATCATGAAGGCCAAGAAAAAACCTTTGGACAAAAAGCCACTCGAAGAACTGGGTGTAGATACTGCCGCTCGCCAAGAGACGGTCAAGGTAAGTGAACCGGCGGCTCGCGCTGCGGGTATCAAGGTTGCCGATGTCGCTGAACTAGTGGCAAAACTCAAAAACGATGCGCAAGTCATTTAAAAGGAGACGGCAATGAGCATACTTATCATCGCGGAACACGATAACGCCAGCTTGAAAGGCGCAACACTCAACACCGTCACAGCTGCCGAAAAAATAGGTGGAGACATCGATATTTTGGTCGCGGGCTCTGATTGCGCCGCTGCCGCAGAGGCGGCCGCCAAACTGCCAGGCATTCGCGCGGTCAAGCTAGCCGATAGTACCGAATACGCCAATCAATTGGCTGAGAACATCGCCCCCCTAGTGGTAGAAGCCGCAGCCGACTACAGCCATGTTTTAGCGCCAGCGACCACCGATGGCAAAAACCTGATTCCGCGCGTTGCGGCTTTGCTTAACGTCATGGCAGTCTCTGACATTTCTGACGTAATCGATGCCGACACATTTGAACGGCCGATTTACGCGGGCAATATCATGAGTGTTGTTAAGAGCAATGACGCAAAGAAAATTATCACCGTGCGCACCACCAAGTTTGCCGCCTGTGCGGAAGAAGGTGGATCAGCCGTCGTCGAGAGCATTGCAGCAACAGGAGACAGCGGACTGGCTAGTTTTGTCAGCCAAGACCTGACTCAGTCCGACCGCCCCGAGCTCACCTCAGCCAAGATTGTTATCTCTGGTGGTCGCGGCATGCAAAATGGTGAGAACTTCGCTCTGCTAGACGCTGTCGCCGAAAAACTCAATGCCGCCGTTGGCGCCTCGCGCGCAGCTGTCGACGCTGGTTTCGTCCCCAATGACTATCAAGTCGGTCAAACAGGAAAGGTTGTCGCACCAGACCTTTACATTGCCGTGGGTATTTCAGGCGCTATCCAACATTTAGCAGGCATGAAAGACTCAAAAGTTATTGTTGCCATCAATAATGACGAAGAGGCCCCCATCTTTCAGGTAGCCGACTACGGCTTGGTCATGGATCTATTTGATGCTTTGCCACAGCTTAAAGATGCGCTGTAATCTACAGAACAAGATTAGCGTGGCGCTTGGCTATAAGCTAGACCCGTTAACTTGAAAGCTGTCTCACCCAAAATGCCGTCACATAGACGGCATTTTTCTGTTTGACTGTATAACTCGAGGCCTACTGTCGCTCGCCATGTTCCATATGCGAAACAACAGGTTCACGTTCTGACCCGAAAAAATGCCTTCAAAGCGATTATTTGAACGACCTCTCACCCAAAGTACATGACCAAAATGTAGTATTTAGAGCTAAAATCGCGTGCTCAAACGCCTTATCTTGAAACCACATTGGATGCTGGTCATATGACTATGTTTTGTCGTGCAGATTTATCAATAGGACTTCCTCGCCACTTACTCTGGGAGCTTATTTCAGACACCAAGGCGAGAAACCTGTGGCAGCCAAACGTCATTTCAGCAGAGTTAGAAACCGGATACGGTGGAGGTAAAGGCAGTATCGTCAACCTTCTGATGCGCGAGGGCCGATCGAGCATCAAGGTCGTGGAGCGCGTGACACGCAGCCGACTGCAAGACTCGCTCGCCACCATCCAAACTTGGCCCCATCACCAGATACACAATAAATTTATATTGACGACAGAGTCTGACGAGACCACACATTTGACTTTGCAAAAGCGCTACAAGGGTCAAATTCGGTTTGCGGTGCTAGGCAAGCAACTGACAAGAAGACAGCTTGAAACAGCAGCCATGGAGGAACTGTTGGGTATCAAAAACCTCAGTGCGCAACTGCACAACCGTATGGCGGAACAATCGATGCCGCCAGCGCTGCGGGTGGTGGAATAGGCGCCCCGG
>JBMYWE010000215.1:0-5106 GCA_049607125.1 Granulosicoccaceae bacterium
AATCCGTCATCGGGCATGGGCTCAAGCTCTTCTTGAGGCGGGTTTTCACTACCCGTCTCGGGCTGCTCGGTGCCGGTGTTATCGGTCGGATCTTGCACCGACCCGCCGCCGGAGCCATCGCAACTGACCAGCAATACCGCCGATGCCAGTGCACTCAGCACAATACCTTTAGATCTAAGCATGGACACTCCCCCTGCATCAATTCGCAGCACCTACAGATAGTAGTACGGCCCAGCATGAACGGAGAACTTCGCTCTGGCTATTAGGGGGCCTACCTATTCTTGGGCGTTTGGGCTGGCATAGTCAGCTAGAACTTGCTGGCCGTGGAAAGCTTAGCGCTCATTAGCAAGCACGCAGGAATGTCTAGCCACCCGCCTACGTAAGTGACAATGATGGGCAGACGCGCCAGTTGATAGGGGTTGGCACTATTTTCAGGGGTAAAGGAATCACCGACCAAGGATCACGCCACAACAGCACCCAAAAAACCGTGGCTAGGGCAACCACCGAGAGAATTCGCTCTCTACTCTCACTGTGAGCCACCCTCAGTCAGGCTGATCTCTGAATCAATAAGCTGGATCAGCATGCCTTCAAAAAGGCCTCGATCAAGGGGTGCGAGCGATCGGCCAGCCCAGCCCTCTCGGGTTGAAAAGCGGTACCGATAAAAAATGGATGATTTTGCAACTCCAGTACACGCGGGTCGCCGTCGCGGTCGAAGCCGCTAAAACGCATAGCCGAGGACGCGAACAACGGCAGATAATCTCGATTGACCCCAAAGCTACAGTGGTAATCTTCTTCGATATCAGTGGCCTCATACAGGGACGCCACGAGTGAGCCCTCCGTCAGTTGGATGCGATCGGTCTTCTCGACTAGCTTACAGCTCAGGCCACTGATCAACGGCATAGCCGTATCTGGATCCACCTCGGCATTGCCCGCTTGCGCATGGCCCAATACATGCCGAGCGTATTCTAGCGCCGCGTGTTGGTAGCCACCGCAGGTGCCGAGAAATGGAATCTGCTGCTCGCGCGCAAACCGGATAGCCGTCAGCGCACCCGCCATGTCTACATAGGGGCTGGCAGGCACACACCAGATACCATCAAAGGCGTGCAGATCGGTTTGAGCGAGCTTGTCGGTCGCCACCCAAATGCCCTGGCTCTCTGCGCCCACCACGCGGCTTGCCTGTGCCAGCACAAGTGGGATGGCCTGATGAGCAAGCACCTCGGGCTTGTAATCTCCGATCAAGGCGATAGATTTAGATATACTCACATCATGCTCCAAAAAACAAACGGCCCGAAATCTGGTTTAGGCACCGCTTGTAACTCGGCTACACCACAACCGTAGCCGCGATAAGCTCCTATAGCCACGACAAGCGCTAAGGCGCATCGCAGCAGTCACCTGCCCTTGCCACCCCAAATATCGCAAGCACCTTAGCTCAGCGCCGTCCTGTGCCCAAGCACTCTGCCCGAAGCCGGTCTAACACCCACCCGAGGACGCTTGAAACAATCGCTCAGTGAAAGCTTTTGCCCCCAAGCTGACATTCTCCTGCCAATGCTCGGCGGCGTTTTCGTCGGCGAGATCGGTGATAAATTTGAAACAAGAAAATGGCACACCTTCCAGTGCACACACCTTGGCAATGGCATAGGCCTCCATGTCCACTGCGTCGGAGGCAATCTCTGGGGTCGCGGTGACAAAGTTGTCACCAGTACTAAGACTGTATGCGCCACTGGGCAGCTCGATGGCCTGAGCGGACACGCGTGTTTCAAGCGGTGTTTCACCCAGGGCCGCCAGAGGCCTGGCATCCATATCGCGCTGGTGCAACGTGCCTATCTGGAGTAGCTCGCCGGCGTGGGCATGGTTGAGGGTACCGGCGGTGCCATAGTTGATAATTTCTTCGCAGTCTTCTAGTAGTGCAGTTTTTAACGCCGCATAGGTGGCGTTGATTTTACCGATACCGGTATAGACCAAGCGATAATCATCGGGCAGCTCATCCGGTAGTTCATTCTCTAGCGCAACCAATACGTAGATCATTTCAAACTCTCCAAAGCGCTCTATTGCCCTTAACCAATCAAACCGCGCTCGGCGAGCACGCGCTCGACGGTGTCCACAATCGATTGCGTCTGGTTGTCTAACTCGAGGTTCACGCGATCGCCTGGCACGACGGTGCCAAGAGTGGTCCGCGAAATGGTCTCGGGGATAAGGCAAACCGTTAAAGTACTGGCCTCTCGATCAACCCGAGCCAGGGTTAAACTGGCGCCATCGAGGGCCACAAAGCCCTTGTGCTGCAGATACTTGCTCCATTGGGGTTCCACCGAAAAAGTGATATCTCGACGACCTTCGTCTTCGCTGATATCCACCACCTCGACGGTGCTACAGACATGCCCCGAGAGCACATGTCCGCCCACTTCATCGCCGACTCGGTAGGAGCGCTCGGTGTTCACTCGGTCGCCCACTGTCAGCTTCCCGAGGTTGGTGATATCCAGGGTTTCGCGGATCACATCAAAGCTGACATTGGTGTCGCGTGTGTTGGTCACGGTCAGGCAAGTGCCATTAACAGCGACCGATGCACCCAACTCCAAGCCGGCTGCGTGCTCGCCCAAGTCGAGCTTCAAGCGCACCAAAGACCCCTCGGGCTCGATGGCGACAACCTCAGACAACCGCTGAACTATTCCGGTAAACATGGGCGCTCCAGCTAGTCGCGAAAATTGTTGTATTGCAGCGGCAGGCCGATCTCGGCACCGCGCAGCATCTGCATGGTCTGTTGCAGGTCATCGCGCTTTTTACCCGTCACGCGCACCTGCTCGCCTTGCACCGCCGCTTGAACTTTGACCTTGGACTCTTTAATCAACTTCACCACTTTTTTGGCGGTCTCCTTGTCCAAGCCTTCACGCACGGTGATGCGCTGGTGAGCGCGCATGCCCGATTGCTCGATGTTGCCCTCGTCCAGGCACTGCACGTCGATACCGCGCTTGGCCAGCTTCTCGTACAACATCGGGCGGATTTGCTTGACTTGAAAGTCGGATTGCGCAGAGAGCGTGAGCACGTTTTGGTTGTTCTCAACCTTGGCGTCGGCGCCTTTGAAATCAAAGCGATTGCCGATCTCGCGATTGACCTGATCAACGGCGTTTTGCAGTTCGTGGCCGTCCACTTCTGATACGACATCAAACGATGGCATGGTGTTCTCTCCTTTATCTAAAACAATACTGAAGCCCAAATCACCGCTGACACTCAGCGGCCAGTTACACCTAAGTGCGGCAGGCGCGGCAGGCCAAACAGCCAGCCGCTGGCACAGATGGCTTGTCGGGCTTCAAACTGTGCCAGAGTCACTGTGTCTGGCAGCATAAAGGGGTTATGCTAAGCCCCTGACCTCACTAAGATCAATGACTGTTATGCCCCGCACGCTCATCATCGCCGCCGCCCTATTTGCTGCACTGGGCATTATCAGTGGCGCCTTCGGTGCGCACGCCCTCAAGGGCATGCTGGATGGCGCCCAACAAGGGTGGTTTCAAAAGGCGGTGCACTATCATCAACTGGCTGCCCTCGGCGCCCTACTAATGGCGCTGGTCGCTCGCCAACCCTCGCCCGCAGACGCAAGCAACGGCTGGATTCTCCTACTCGGAGCCTCCATCTTCAGCGCCACGCTCTACACCATGGCGCTCGGTGGCCCGCGCTGGCTGGGGGCCGTCACCCCCATCGGCGGCAGCCTGATGATATTCGCCTGGGGCCGACTGGCCTGGCAGTTTTTTTGGAGTATCGACGATGAATGACATTCGCGACCAACGCGGCACCCGCAACCAATACGGCGAGCAAGCCCTGCACCGCGCAGACCTCACCGACACCCCGCTGGAGCTGTTTGGCCACTGGCTAGCGCACGCCAAAGAGCAAGCCGTCTACGACTACAACGCCATGACACTGGCCACCGCCGACACCAGCGGCCAGCCCGCCGCCCGCGTCGTGCTACTCAAGCACTTCGACGAGCGCGGCTACTGCTGGTACACCGACCGCAACAGCCACAAGGGCCAACAACTGGCCGACAACCCCAAGGCAGCGCTGTTGTTTTTCTGGCCTCAACTGCACCGGCAAATCAGGCTCGAAGGCGATGTTGAAGTGCTCAGCGATGCCGAGGCGGATGCCTACTTCGATAGCCGACCCGGCGCCAGCAAACTGTCGGCGGCGGTCTCATTGCAGAGCCAAGTAGTGGCCGACCGTCAGACCTTGGTTGACGCCGTGGCCAGTATGCGCGAAGTACTCGGCGAGCGAGAAGCAGACCGCCCAGAACGCTGGGGCGGCTACCGACTCAAACCCAACGCCGTCGAGTTCTGGCAAGGGCGAGACGACCGGCTACACGACCGCTTTCGCTACGAGCGACGCGGCAACAACTGGAACATCGAGAGACTCTGTCCGTGAAAACACTCATCATCATTCTCATCACCCCGCTAGTTCTCTGGACGCTGATGCGCGGGGTGATCGTGCCGCTGCTCTCAAGCAAAAGTGCCGCCGCCGGCCTACATGAGAACGGCCAACTGGGTGCATGCCCCGCCGACAGCCAAAACTGCGTCTGCTCGCTCGACACCGACAGCCACGCCGTCGAGCCACTGGCCTTTACCAACGCCGGCCAAGCCCAGTGGCAATCGCTGCTCGACGCCATGAGCTCCTTGCCTGGCTGGAAACTCATCAGCAAGGATGGCAGCTACGCCCACTTTGAAAGTCGCACCCCCCTCATGAACTACGTCGACGACATCGAAGTGCACTGGCAAAGCGACGCCGAAAAAGTGCAGGTGCGCAGCAAGTCCCGCCTTGGCGTAAAAGACTTGGGTGCCAACAAAAAACGCGTCGAGATGCTGCGCGTTCTGGCGGCCAACACACTCAAGGGAAGCTAAGCATGAGCGACAGCCACTCCCTGCGCCAACTCGCGATCTACACCGTCGCGGCCCTCGTTATTGGCTGGGGCGGCATGGCCTTGATCAGCGCGCTGCCAAGCTGGTGGCAAGCCTACCAAGACTCTTCACTGGCCCGCTATGAACTCATGACCGACAGCACCGAAGGCCCGGTTGATTTCATGATCTACCACCAAAACTTTGAGGCCCTAGAGGCGCTAGCCGCCGAAGACCC
>JBMYWE010000216.1:0-5091 GCA_049607125.1 Granulosicoccaceae bacterium
CACTCAGCGCACTGGCGTCCAGCTCGGTGGGGCCAATGTCGGCGGTGATGCCCAAAAAGGTGTTCATGCTGCGGTCGGTGTCTGGTGTGGTCATGACGATGCACTTGCCAGTGGTTCCACTCTCTCGTTGCTGGCGGTTGAGATTGGTATCGACGCCCGTGGCCACCATGTCGGCGAGGTAGAAGTCGCCGGTCTCGTCGCTCGCCACTTTGCAACTGTAATAACCTTGTCCGCCGAGTTGGGCCAGGGCAATGACGGTGTTGGCTGCGGAACCGCCGCAGGAGCGCTTAGTGGGCAAGTTGGACAGCGCAGTGTAGAGCTCGTCGTGTCTGTCTTTTTCGATCAGGGTCATCAGGCCTTTGTCGATGTTGAGCTGTTCTAGCTGCTCGTCGCTGACTTCGTACTCCATGTCGACCAGTGCGTTGCCTACGCCGTAGAGGTGGTATTTGCTCATGATTAACCTGATTTTTCTCAATTTAGAAGAGGATAGACGCGCTTTGTGGTGGTGATAATCGCCACAGATCGCTAAACTTGACAAGTTTAACCGACTTGAAAGGCCTTTGCCTGCCAAACAGTTCTCCAAATTGTCGCCGCGGGGCGCACTTTGGCTTGTCGCAGCTGGCCGAACTCAACCATCTAACGAGCAGGATATTTAAGTAATGCGCAGTCATAACTGTGGCGCTGTCAACGCCGCGCACATCGATCAGACCGTCGAACTTTGCGGCTGGGCCAACAAGCGACGCGACCACGGTGGCGTTATCTTTGTCGATCTGCGCGATCGTCACGGCCTAGTGCAGGTGGTTTTTGATCCTGACCGCGCCGAGATATTTGCCCTGGCAGAACAGGTGCGCAACGAGTTTGTCCTGAAAGTAACTGGTCGTGTTCGCCATCGTCCAGAGGGCACCGTCAACCCGGACCTCAGTACCGGCGAGATCGAAGTACTGGGTACGGATCTGCAGATCCTCAACCGTGCCGAGACACCTCCTTTTCAGCTCGATGACGAGGACGTGGGCGAAGAGCACCGCCTGCACTACCGCTACATCGACTTGCGTCGCCCGCTGATGGCCGAGCGCTTGAAACTTCGCAGCAAGGTGGTCAATCAGGTGCGCAACTTCCTCGACGCGCAGGACTTCCTCGAAGTCGAGACTCCTATGCTCACGCGTGCAACCCCTGAGGGAGCACGCGATTACCTGGTGCCCAGCCGTGTGCACCCCGGACACTTCTACGCCTTGCCGCAGTCGCCACAGCTGTACAAACAGTTATTGATGATGGGCGGTGTGGACCGTTACTACCAGGTGGCCCGATGCTTTCGAGATGAAGACTTGCGCGCCGACCGCCAGCCCGAATTCACCCAGCTCGATATCGAGATGTCCTTCGTTGAAGAGAAGGACGTGATGCAGATGATGGAGCAAATGATTCGCGAGGTGTTCCAGCAGCAGCTCGACGTGGCGCTGCCCGATGTTTTCCCACACATGACCTATGCGGAGTCGATGGATAAGTACGGCGTTGACCGTCCTGACCTGCGCATCCCGCTGGAGCTGGTCGAGGTGGCTGACTTGGTCGCCGATATTGACTTCAAAGTCTTCTCTGGCCCGGCCAAAGATCCCAAGGGCCGCGTGGCGGCGCTGCGGGTGCCTGGTGGCAACAAGCTCAGCCGCAAAGAAATCGACGAGTACACCAAATACGTTGGCCGCTACGGCGCCAAAGGCCTGGCTTACATCAAGTGCAACGACGTCGCGGCCGGTGCTGAGGGTTTGCAGTCGCCGATCGTCAAGTTCTTCTCTGAAGCGGCGCTCAAAGGCGTTATCGAACGCACGGGCGCACAAGACGGCGACTTGATCTTCTTCGGGGCCGATAGTGCCAAGGTGGTCAACGATGCCATCGGCGCGCTGCGTGTTAAAGTGGGCCACGATATGGGCTTGAGCGAAGGCGATTGGCGTCCGGTCTGGGTAATAGACTTTCCCATGTTTGAATACGACGAGCGCGAGAAACGCTTCTTCGCTGTGCATCACCCCTTTACCGCGCCTTCGGGTAGCGTTGAAGATGTCAAGGCTGACCCCGAGAATGCACTTTCTCGCGCCTATGACTTGGTTATCAATGGCACCGAAGTGGGCGGCGGTTCGATTCGTATTCACAATCCTGAAACACAGCAAGCCATGCTGGAGCAACTGGGTATCGACGCTGAAGAGGCCGAGGGCAAATTTGGCTTCCTGCTCACCGCTCTCAAATACGGGGCGCCACCGCACGGCGGCTTGGCCTTTGGTCTTGATCGCTTACTGATGATGATGGCCGGTGCCGACTCTATACGCGACGTGATGGCATTCCCCAAAACGCAAACTGCTAGCTGCTTGCTCACCGCCGCACCGGGGGATGTGGACGAGCGTCAACTTAAAGACCTGCACTTGCGCCTGCGCAAGCCTGTCACCGAGTGACAGATTGAACGTTGACGCAGGGTGCATTGAATTGCCGACCGGAGTGATGCTCCACTTGAGCCGCCACTGTGGTCGCAGAAGGTGAGCGCATACAAGCGACCCGAATCTGTGCTGGTGCTCATCCATACCACCGACAAGCAGGTGTTGGTGATGCAGCGAACGGGCGTCGGCAGTGAGGCTTTCTGGCAGTCGGTGACGGGGAGCTTGGAGTGGGGGGAGTCGGTGGCTGCTGCCGCCCAGCGTGAGCTCTTCGAGGAGACGGGCTTGCAAAATATTGTGAGCTCCTGTGATCTCTCTGTGCGCTTTGAAATTCGTGAGGGCGCTTTGTACAAGTTCGCGCCCGGCACGCGCTGGAACACCGAGCACTTGTTCCAATGCGAGCTGCCCGGGCCGGTGGCCATTTGCTTGGCGGCTGACGAGCACACGGCCTATGAGTGGTTGCCTGCCGAGCAAGCCATTGAGCGTGTCTGGTCTTGGACCAACAAAGACGCGATCCGGCAGTTACTTGGATCGGACTAAGCCAATGCGCCTGCGGCTGCGGGTGGAGCCGATTTCACCCCCACGAACTCCATGCTTCATCTAGAGGAACAGAGACACCATGGCCGGACACAGCAAATGGGCCAATATCCAGCACCGTAAAAAGGGTCAGGACGCCAAACGTGGCAAGCTCTTCACCAAGTTTATCCGTGAGATAACCGTAGCGGCCAAGCTCGGTGGGTCGGATTTGGCGTCCAACCCGCGGTTGCGTTTGGCGGTGGATAAGGCGCTGACCAAAAATATGCCCAAGGACACCGTGGAGCGCGCGATCAAACGCGGTGCCGGCGAGTTGGAGAATGTGGTCTTTGAGGAGGTCCGCTATGAGGGCTACGGTGCGGGTGGGGTGGCAGTGATGGTCGATTGCATGACCGACAACCGCAACCGCACGGTTTCTGCTGTGCGCCATGCTTTTTCTAAGTTGGGTGGCAACATGGGCACCGATGGCTCGGTGGCCTACCTCTTTAACAAACAAGGCGTGCTCGCCTACAGCGCGGAGGCAGGCGAAAACGAGGTGATAGAGGCGGCGCTAGAAGCGGGGGCCGAGGATGTACTCGTCCACGAGGATGGCAGCATGGAAGTGCTGACCCTCGACTCGACTTTCGTCGATGTGAAAGAGGCGATGATCACTGCAGGGCTCGAGCCACTGGACAGCGAAGTGACCATGCGCGCGGAGAATCAGATCGAGTTGTCGGTGGAGCAGGGAGTGAGTGTGCTGAAACTGCTGGACATGCTCGAAGATCTCGACGACACGCAAGACGTCTATAGTAATGCGGACATTCCCGCCAAGAGCTACGAGCAGCTGTGATTCGCATAATTGGCATAGACCCAGGTTCTCGCATCACCGGGTATGGCGTGATCGATTCAGACGGGCGACGCAATGTACACGTCGATCACGGCCACATTAAAGTGGAAGGCGCAGACCTTGGCGAGAAACTCGCCTATATTTACTACCGTATCCAGCAGGTCGTCGAGCAGCATCAGCCAGCTGAGGCGAGTATCGAGCAGGTGTTTATGTCCAAGAACGCCGCCTCGGCGCTCAAACTTGGCCAGGCGCGTGGTGCGGCCATGTGTGCGGCCTCGATAGCAGGGTTGCCCGTGCACGAGTACGCCGCCAAGTTGGTGAAGCAATCGGTGGTAGGCAAAGGTAGCGCTGACAAGGCGCAAATTCAGCACATGGTGCCTCTGTTGCTCAATATCCGCGGCACCAAGCTGCAAGCTGACGCCGCGGACGCTCTGGCCATCGCCCTGTGTCACGCGCATTTACGCACCAGCAAACTTCTGCTCGCCGAGCTCAACGCACAACCTTAAGGCCACTAGCATGATCGCCCGACTTGAAGGAAAACTACTCACCAAGGCGCCACCGAGCCTGCTGATTGACGTCAATGGGGTGGGTTACGAACTCGAGGCGCCCATGTCCACTTTTTATAACATGCCAAGCCTGGGTGAAAGGGTGGTGCTGCTCACGCATATGGTGGTGCGCGAGGATGCGCAGCTGCTCTACGGTTTCGGTTCGGACGCCGAACGGCGCCTGTTCCGCGCGCTGATAAAAGTTAGCGGTATTGGCCCGAAGGTGGCACTGGTGGTGTTGTCGGGCATGTCAGTGGATGAGTTTGCGACCTGCGTGCAGGCGGAAGATGCGGTGGCATTGGCGCGCCTGCCGGGCATCGGTAAAAAGACAGCCGAGCGCTTGGTGATTGAGTTGCGCGACAAGGTAGATTTCAGTGCCGGTGCAGCGTCCAGTGAAGGGGGAGGTGTGTCCGCCACTGGTGCGGGGAGCGTTCTGCCTGAGGCTTGTGCTGCACTCGAAGCGCTGGGCTACAAACCCGCCGAGGCCTTAAAGATGGCGAAAGCGGTGTCTAAGGATGCTGAGACCGTCGAAGAATTGATCAAATTGGCGCTGCAGCGCAGCGTCAAACGTTAGCCAAATTATTTTCCGGAGATTCGCATGAGCGACGACAGCCAAATCGAAGAAGAGATCGATCTATCGGCGCTACCAGACGACGAGCTGGTCGCACAGATGCACGATGATCTCTATGATGGATTAAAAGAGGAGATCGAAGAGGGCACCAACATTCTGCTGGGACGCGGCTGGGGCCCGGACAAGGTGCTGGCAGAGGCGCTG
>JBMYWE010000217.1:0-5064 GCA_049607125.1 Granulosicoccaceae bacterium
TAGACACACGCCCACCAATAACATTTCCTATTACATCAGCCGGACGGTTTTTAATTGCTGTTCGCGAATTATGAAGCCCATCTTCGGTCAGCTTGAGCATTTGCCTCATCTGCGCTTTCGTCTTTGCGGTCGATGCGTTAATCGTCGCAACAACACCATCGCTAAACCCTTGCGTCACTGCCCCTTTAGAGATCGGGTCAGCGACAACTTTACCAACCTCGTTAATCTGTGACCCAACTGCGCGCTTATCCCCTGTTCGAAGCCTGCCGGCCGTAACAGCTGCTTTTGTCGCTGCATCATCAGCAAGACCTTGAGTAATCGCCGCCGCTGTTTTAGGCGCTTGCGTCACCGCAGTAGCTAGTCCTGGAATGATCTCGCCAGCTTCTTGCACGACTGTACGAGCTAAACCGGGTTCCATAAAATTCTTCTGTCCAAACTGGGGTACAACGCTTTTAATCGAGTCTTCCACCCTTGGCACATTGGGGATTCGTTCCGTCTTACCAAGCAAGGGCTCTAGAAGCGCAGTCCCTGCTGAGGCGAGTGCGGGGTTTTCATTTGCTGCGTTGATAAGTGTGTTTGCGGCATCAATAAAAAAGTCTGGAATACCAACAACGCCCCGGTTCAATGCTGCCGCACCTTCTGCTACAGGGGCCGGCAAAAATGTTTCCGCCAGCGGTTCAGATTGTGGCGCGTCCGGCACTGTCGCCTGTTGATCTAGCTGCCTCAGCTCTTCTAATCGCTGTCTTGGTGATGACGAGTCGTTTTCCAGCGCCCTCAACTCGTTAAGTCGCTCTCTAGGGGTTGGCATATTTAGCCTCAAGCGCTTCTAATTCGGCTTGCTCCTCTGCTGTAAGTGGTGCATTCAAACCCTCTTGAAAGCCACCCGAATCACGCAGAAGTTGAAGATAGTCGGCGGGGGTATTCCCTGGCTGACCCAAATAGATTGCCGCCCCTTCTAGCTCTTGAGCGAGCTTGTTTTGTGCGTCTTTTTTTCGCACCAACCAATCCCGCAAAGCGGCAGGCTCCAAGTTTGTCGGCAAAGCAACGTTAAGTGCCAAATCTAACTCGCCTTGCGATAACGCCCCAAAGGTGGTGGCTCCAACCACGTCCAGCCCAAGACGAGCACGCGCGTTATCCAATTCGATAGAAGATTGAGTCACGCTTGGTAATCTAGATGCAACGGCACCACTGTTGGCTCCGCTATCGATTGCGGCAATCGCGTCATCAATATTGCCTAGCTGTTTCTTAATTGCCGCTAACTGCTTGATTGCCTCGCCAGACTGCTCGACCGCCTGCTTGCCTGCCGCCTTGCCCGCCGCGACAGTGCCAGCATTATCTGCCACCGCCTCTGGCTCAACCAAATCTCTTGTCACCCCTTCATTTCTATCAATAAGCGTTGGCACATCACCCACGTTAACAACCTGATCAGACACCGCGCGCGGATCTAACCCCGCCTTAATTCTCTGCGCCGCCATTCGGTCCTCGTCGCTAAACCCAGCGGTCGTCTGCGTAAACTCAGTGGTACCTGCTGTCTTAATCGATCCGCCATAAAATTCTTCAGGTATGCTCTGCAAAAACTGCAATGCCTTCTCGTCAGGCGCTTTTTTGGTGTAATACTCAAGCTGTGCTGCGGCCTGAGCAGCGTTGTTCGAGTTGCCTATCGCCTCATTCATGACTAGGCGTGCAAATTCCTCACGCTTTAACCCTGCCTGCTTAGCGGCGATGTCCAAGCGGTCTTGGTTCTGAGCCAGTGATACATCACGCTGCGCGATGCGTTGATCCTGCTGATCTAGTTGCCGCGTGCGGCTATTTAGTTGATGCCCTAAAGCAATTGTTTCTAAAGTGTTCGACCCTTTGTAAGGTGTTACTTGAGGCATTACCCGCGCCCTCCATTCTTAAGCAACTGGTTTAGGTAAAAGCTTTGACCTAGATCATTCACACTATTCGCCGCCCCGTTATACGAATTCTGATAGGCAGAGCCTCGCGCGGTGCCCGTGTTAAGGGCAATATTCGAGAGATTGCTACCCGTCTGATTTGCTGTGTTATTGATCTGACCACTAGCTTGCGGCCCAAATCCTGCGAGCTGGAAAAGAGGGTCTAGCACGAACTGCTGGACACCCGTGCTCGCCAGACTTTGATTAAAGCTAGACAAATCCTTAAGCGTGCCGCCTGATTGGTTAAGCCCTCTAGCAGCAGCGCCCCTTTCAAGGCTTTGCTCACCCTGTTCTCGATTGAATTTTATCAGCGGGTTGTCGGCAACCAACTCGTTTAGATTCAAGCCCGTGCCTGGAGCACCCGTTTGCGCATCACTCGAAGCTGGCGCGAGAAAATCTCGTTGCTCCGGCAGCGTTCCATTCGCTTGCTTTTGTGCGAACTCATCAGAACCTTGCGTCGCTTTTAAGAATTCATTGAACGTAAAAGAGCGCCGAGAGCCAGGCTTATCCCTACCAGTGAACGCTCCATAATGAACTGGCCCAATCTTGCCTGTCTCAATTCCGCTACTATCGCCACCCTCTCGCGGGCCTCTAGTTAAGTAATGATTCAGTCCGCCTGCGTCCGCCTCACGGCCTAGTACATCTCTATATGCTTGCTTAAGACCTTCCTCGCTCAGTGGCGTGTCGCCATCACCGTAGAGTGAATGGAGCTGCTGCCCGCCGCCTAGGTTATCGAAATCTATGGCCGACGGCTGGTCGATGCCGAATATACCTGCCAACAGACCCAGCGCACCATTTGCGACTTCTAACTGTGGGCGTGATAGGTCGATAGAGGTTTGAAGGAGTTCCCGCTGGAACGCGATTGCTTGGTCCCCGGACTTAGCCGCCGCATCTGCCGCCTTTTCTCCACCTTTCGAATTTAGATAGCCGCTAACAACCGTGGCCGCTCCTGCTGCTACAAAGCCCCAAGACATTCTTTTTCCTCCAATGACATTTTGTCGTATGACTTCACTGTGAAATCCTCTTCTAGTGATTTGAGGTCGGTCTTGTTTGTTCTGTGAGATGTCACCCAATAGGTGTCAGCGATGGCGTAAACAAACCGCCTAGAGCCGCCTGGAGACTCGAACATCTGAAACCCAACCAGGAACCCGTTCTTCTCAGGCTGTTCTGGATTTCCAACCAGCACACTGCCCACAACAATGTTGTTAGTCGGCTTTGCGTGGATCTTTCCAATGACAATTGAACCTTTTGGTAGAAATGTTCGACGGTAATAAACGCCATCCGCGAAGGTATGATCCGAAGGCAGAAGTGGTGCGGGTTCGTTAATGCCCTGCATGTGCTCCGCTAGGTCTTCAAGTTTTTGTCTTGCTTCTAAAATGTTAGTTCTCCGCCAACAGATATATCTAAAGCGCTCCAAGTCATGCGAGCGGTGTACATAGACCCATCGGTAAGGGTTACAGTGACTCTTGCAACAACCGACGATGTGCCGTCATTGCTGAGCGTGAATGAGGTATCAAGACCCGTGTTGGACACGTTGGTTACTGATATAAGGCCACTAGCAGACGTGAGCGTCCCCCTGAGCACACGAGTCGCGATGACGGTCCCATCTTTATCTTCAAATGAAAGCGTCAGATCTTTCGTGGGGTTGCCAGCGGGCAGTGTGCCGCCCGCATCGCTATACCACTGATGATTTTGATCTACTGCGTAAGTGCTTGTGCCTGACGCGCTTGCTGCCGCGTCTTGCGCATCATCCGCAGACGTTTGCGCCGTTGTCGCTGCTGTTTGTGCCGTGCTCGCAGCGCTTTGCGCCGTGTCTGCCGCCTCTTGCGCTGTTGCAACTACACTCTCCGACTCTGTGATGGACTCAAAAAACAACTCCTGAAACTCACGAGTCATACGCCCCTTGCTGTCAGCAATCGGTAGCCGGAAATTTCGAACCTTCGCGACAATCTGCGACAGGCTAAGCGACATCTACATTCACATCGACAAGGGTATAACGAGCGTCATCAGTCATACTCAATTTCAGGACGCGTTCGCCATCATAAAACCCACCCAACGCTAAAAACTTAACCTCAGTTGTGTATTGACCTTGCGCACCTATTGAAGCTTCAATTCTGCTGCTATAGGTGCGCCCTCCATCGTCAGATATCTCCAACCACACCTTTGAAGGATCTACTGCATCCGAATTCTCGCCCGTCTCAAACAAAGCGGTAAGCGAACTCATGGCACTGTACTTAGTGACGCGTAGCGGGCCGAAAGAGCGTATACGCTCCAATTCACCCTCATGGGTGTAAATATTCTTGTCTAGGTAATAAAGCTTGCCGTTCGCGCCACCAACATAGTCACGCCCATATGCGGCGGCATGATGGTGATACACGCAATCCTCTCTAGATCGCGTCTTTCTTCGGTGCCACATTTGGGTTGATGCGTCATAAACAACCGTCAATTCGCCGGGAAAATTCAATTGGTAAAACGCATGTCCATCCGCGTTGTATGCAAATCCGATAGGATCTACAGACGTTTTAGCAATTAGATTCTCAATGCCGTGATTCGACACCCTGATAGGATTATGTTCGTCCGCCCGGTATACGACATTGTCATCGCCCAACCAGAAAACCGTGTTGTCAACTTTCGCTGGTGAATACGCTCCCTTGCACCCCCGCTCCATAAAGCGAATGCGCTGAAAGGGATTGGACGCATCGCCGGAGTTGAACCATATTTCTATCGAATATTTCCCAAACAACCACAATTCACGGTGATCAACCAACAAGCTAACAAGCTCGTCAGGCGCACCCTCTGCTGTAGCAAAATCTATGCCAGAAATAGACTCAAAATCACTAATACTCGTAAAATGGAAGCGTCCAGAGTCTTTCTCAAGCAACATCCCATAGCCATCTAGAAAATCCACAATAGATGCGTTCGGAAACTCCGTATCGGTAATTTCACTAAATGCATGAGTGGTTTTTTGCGCAACAAATCCCAATCCGTTAGACACGCAACACAACTCAGCGATATTGTGTGACATAGACGCTGACAGCCCATCATCTCCTACATATCCCAGATTGGTGACGACGTGTCCTTGGCTAACGCTATACAGCCTATCTCCCGCCACAACATACAACCCACTCCA
>JBMYWE010000218.1:0-5064 GCA_049607125.1 Granulosicoccaceae bacterium
AGGGACAAAACACGGCGGATCGCAGCTCTGACTTAGGTCGGCTGTCGGGGTCGTCGTAGTACAGGCCCCAGCTGATGTTCTCCACCAGCTCGGGGGCTTGTTGCGCTGCCCAAGTAGCAAAAAAACCAAAGCGCTCTCCAATCAATAAATAGTCGCCTCGATGGGGTAGTAGCAAGCCGTGCATGGCGGGTAGCTCGATCAATTCAACCTTGTGCATGAGTTTGTCCTTGTCTGAACGCGTCAGTGGTGTTGTGGCGTCTAGTCTCCACTGACCAGGGGTGGTGCCCGTGTGTCGGGCGAAGGCGCGAACGAAACTCTCAGGACCAGAAAACCCCAGCCGTTGTGCAATGCGTGATACCGGCCAATCTCGGTGCATGAGCTCACTGCGGGCTTGGCTCATGCGCATGCGTTGATGGGTTTTAAACACCGTTTCGCCGGTTACCGCTTTATACAAGCGATGAAAGTGTGCGGGACTTGTGTTTGCCCAAGCCGCACTTTGTTCAAGAGAAATGGCGTGGTTTCGGTGCGCCCACAACTGTGACATCACGTGCAATACTTTTTGTTGATTGCGGTGTAGTTTGTCGATATTCACTGAGAGTCTCCTATCGCGTGGGTCTCAGTGTGGGCGAACCCAATTGATAAATGTTGCGATATTTCGCTGCAACGGCGGTTTCATGATGGCTGTGTTGGCGACACTTTTCGATTGTCTTGCGCGAGCTTGGGTGCCTCGCGCATCTGATTCCTTACAAAGGCGGTGAGATTTCTTAGCTGAATCGTTGTTGCAGGCAATAACTAAAATTGTTGTGCGCACTATTGGGTCAAATAACTGCTTTAAACCCAGCGGCGGGCCTGTGTTTGCTCAAGTAACCGCATTGGTCTTATGGTATTCGGGTTTGTCCCAGAGCCGATTGTCGATCACGTCTTGCAATATTTTTACCGCAGCCAGAACATCGGTCGTGTCTATGTAGAGCGGTGTAAACCCAAAGCGCATCACGTTAGGTGCGCGAAAATCACCGATTACTCCGCGCGCAATCAGCGCTTGCATCGCGGCGTAGCCGTGTTCAAATGCAAAAGACACTTGGCTGCCGCGTAAGGCGGCGTCTCTCGGACTGGCAAGCGACAGGGTGGGGCAGCGCGTCTCTACTTCTGAGATAAACAGCTCGGTGAGCGCTACCGATGCAGCACGCACTTCTTCCATGGTGATGTCGTCCCATGCTTTCAATGCTTCCTCCAACGCACCGAGCTGTAGTATAGGCGGTGTGCCTACACGAAACCGTTCGACACTAGGTGCCGGTCGGTAGTTGGGTTCAAAAGCAAAGGGGGCGTCGTGGCCGAGCCAGCCAGACAGAGCGGGGCGAACCTGCGCGACAATGTCGGGCCGCACGTAAATAAAGGCCGGTGCTCCCGGGCCTCCGTTGAGATATTTGTAGGTGCAGCCCACCGCAAATTCGCATTGTGAGTTGGCGAGATCCACGGGAATGGCGCCAGCGCTGTGGGCCAAGTCCCAGATCATCACTGCGCCAGCCGCGTGGGCCCGCTCGGTAATTTTCTGCATATTGTGTATGCGCCCTGTGCGATAGTCCACTTGGGTGAGCATGACCACAGCGACGTTTTCGTCTATCTGGTCGATCACATCTTCTGGGTCGACAACTCGAAGCTCGAGCCCCTTGTCGAGCGACTCGATCAGACCTTGCGCCATGTAGAGGTCGGTGGGGAAGTTTCCACTGTCAGATAAAACAAGTTTGCGCTCTGGTCGCATTTCAAGCGCCGAGGCCAGAGCTTGGTATACTTTAATTGATAGGGTGTCACCCATGGTGATGCTGTTACTCGGTGCGCCTATTAAACGTGCAATGCGATTGCCCACCCGCGCGGGTTGTTCCATCCAGTCGGCGTCGTTCCAGGCACGAATCAGCATCTCGCCCCATTCGTCGTTGATCACTGAGTGCACACGTTGCGCTACCGCTTTGGGCTTTGCTCCCAACGAATTGCCGTCGAGATAGATGACACCTTTGGGCAGATCGAAGAGCTCTTTTCTTGGCAGCTTTGGCTTGTTCATTAAAGGTTGCCTCGCAGGTTCCAGAGTTCGGGGAATAACTCAACTTCTAGCATTTTTCGCAGGTACTTTACCCCGCTGGTACCGCCGGTGCCGCGCTTGAATCCGATGACGCGCTCCACTGTGGTGACATGGTTAAAGCGCCAGCGGCGGAAATAATCCTCGAGGTCGACGAGTTTTTCAGCCAGTTCGTAGAGTGTCCAGTATTTGTCGGTGTGGCGGTATACTTCTGCCCAAGCCGCCTCAACTTCGGCGTGAGCAGCGTGTGGCGAAGTGCGTTGAAACACCTCGTTTTTAAACTGTACGTCGAGTTCGCGTTCTAATGCCTTGAGAGCGACATGATATAGCGATGGTCGGGCCAGTTCGTCGCTGAGTAGCCGGAGCAGTTCGGGCCGGTGTTCGTGCACTTGTAAGTGGTGTTCGTTGCGGTTGCCCAGCGCAAACTCGATCAGTCGATATTGGTGTGATTGAAAACCGGAGGAGTTGCCCAATGCTTCGCGAAACGTGGTGTAGTCGCTCGGTGTCATCGTGCGCAAAACATCCCAGGCAGAATTAAGTTGATCAAAAACCCTTGAAACCCGCGCCAACATTTTAAATGCGGGTTGGTGCTGCCCACTGTGGAGTAAGTCCCTCGCTGCGTTGATTTCATGTAGCACCAGTCGCATCCATAGCTCGCTGGTCTGGTGCTGGATTATAAACAGCATTTCGTCGTGCGCTGTGGAAAGCGGACGTTGAGACGAGAGCAATGTATCTATGCCCAGATAGTCGACGTAGCTCATGTCCTGTTTAAACGACATCTTCGCGCCATCTTGGCTCGGGTCGTATCCTTTGCTCATGTCGAAATCTCTCAGTTAGCTTGGTTTTTGGGCGCCGATTACAACAGATTTCTTTGCTGGCGGCTGTTAAATCACAGTGCAATGGCTGCGCTTGTAGAGAGCCTAAGGCTGGAGTGAAAATATTTCAAGCATAAAGCTTTATGCTTGAATTAAAATTTTTGAGCAAAGGGGCTTTGGTTTCGCTTCGCCCGATCATGTGCTTTTAAAGTGAGCGTGGCGATATAAGGTAGCGGGGTGACCGAAGAGTTCTAGTTTGGATTCCGCCGTTGCACCGAGCCTCTGCGCGAGTGCCAGAGATCCCTTGTTGCGGTCGTCGATTACGCTGATAGCCGTCGGCCACTGTAGTTGATTAAACACGTGTCCGAGCGCGCAGCCTGCCGCCTCAGTGGCAAAGCCTTGCCCTTGAGCATGGGGTAGTAGGGCCCAAGTGATCTCGGGTTCCGGCCAGCCCTGCGGGTACCAAGGGCCCGTCCAGCCGATAAATTCACCGGAGTCTTTGCGCTCGATACCCAATGGGCCGTAGCCGCGCAGTGTCCAGTGGCCGAACCATGCGGCGAACTTTCGCCAGGCCGTATCTCGATCGCAGGGCCCCCCGTACATGCCACTGGATTTGTGTGCAAAAAATGTGGCAACAGCTTCAAAGTCCGAAGCGCGGATTGATCGCAGGCACAGTCGCTGAGTTTCAAGAGAGGGCAAGACCTGGAACTTTGAAGCTGTTTGAACGGTACTTTTTGTCTCGACTATTCGATGTCCTGCAGCGCTGAGAACTTTTTTGGCAGCATCAATTTGCTTGACCAAAAGGTGGTCGGTGTCAAACGTAGATACCACAAAAACACTGATCTTTGCCGCTGCCAAGGGGCTGACTACTGCGTCGATAATGCCCGGCACCTGTGAGGGCTCTGTGGCCAGTGAGAGGCGCAGGCAATACCAGTCGCTAGATTCTTCAGCCTGGGATTTGTCCCAGACTTGCGTTATTCGCGTTGGGCATATGATGCTCAGCTCGCTGCTAGAGCGGCTTACAGAAGTAAAACCCTGGCCTTGGTCAGAATTGGTATTTAGTGGGCAGGGCGCCTCTGCTGGCAACTTGATCAGGCTGTAACTATCACCGAGTAGGTCTAGCGTTATCGAAGTTTTTGGCATAGCTGTATGTACCGAATAGGGGGGCAAATAAACTTTTAAGCGCTGACCTCGCAGGTACAGGCGGTGGCCAACGATTGAGCCGCCGCTTCAAGAGCACCTTGACCATGCGCAATACCACAGGCTTTTAACCCAATCTCTAGGCTGCCAAGTGCGCCCATCAACATGGTGGCGTTAATATGTCCCATGTGACCGATGCGGAATAAATTATCCGGTCTGCCGCCCCAAACTGAGCCCAGCGGTAGTCCCACGCCTAGAGTGAGGCCAGTGTGGGTTTCACACCAAGCGCGCAGCGCATTGGCGTCGGCCGTACCGCTGAGAATAGTAGTGACAGCTGTCGAGCGAGCCTGTACATCGCCAACATTGAGCGAGAGTGGCCCAGCGCTTCCCCATGTGTCTACCGCAGCCCAGACGGCGCGTGCTAGCGATTCGTGGCGTTGCCACGCTTTTTCAATCCCCTCGGCAAGCAGAATGTCCAGTGCGGCGCGCAGGGCAAATAAATGATGAGAGGGTGGTGTGCCACAGAATTTCTGGTGGAATACTGGGCCGTGAACACGTGGCTCCCAATCCCAATAGGGGGTGCGTAAATTGGCTGAAGCGTGTGCTTGCCACGCCTTTGGGCCAATAAAATTAAAGGAGAGGCCGGCGGGGGTCATCAGGCCTTTTTGGCAGGCGGCAACGGTAAGGTCAACGCCCCAGTGGTCCGGGCGGTAGGGCTCGCAACCCAGGGAAGCGATACAGTCGATAAGCAGCAGAGCGGGGTGGCCAGCCTGATCCAGCGCGGCTCGTAAAGAGGGTATATCACTTCGAACCGACGAAGAGGTGTCTGTGTGGGTTGTGATGACTGCTTTGATCTCTCCGGTATCTCGTTCCAGTCGTCGCCGAAGTTGTTCGGAGTCGGCCGGTGTTTGCCCGCCAAAGTCCATAATCTCGACTTCAAGGCCAAGTGATTGAGCTCCTTCGGGAGATTCAAGAACGTGAAGGCCTTGGCTATCTCTTCATCACCCATGACCTTAAACTGGTCAAGGCGCTTTGTCA
>JBMYWE010000219.1:0-5058 GCA_049607125.1 Granulosicoccaceae bacterium
AGCTGGGGGCCCGAGTGGTTCTATCGAGAGGACATCGCCGTAGGAAGGCTGGTTGAACTGCTCCCCGATAATCCCACAACACCCTTCGATGTGTACGCGGTCTACCCCAATCGCGTGTGGTTACCCAGAAAGACGCAAGAGGTGATTCGTTTGGTGGGCGAAGGTCTGCGGGATAGTCTGGGGTGAGCCAACTGATCCCCAGTGGGTGGTCGAGGTTAGCTTGCGCATGGCTTTTCGCTGATAACCTGGGCTGACATATGTGTAAAACCCCGCGCTCAAAGAGCAGCTCGAGCTCGCTGTGTGGCGAATCTTGCCGTTGCAAATAATTCCTGACTAATTTACTCTGTTATTCAGATTTGCGGCATCAGATAGCTCTGCAGGCTGCACAATTTCTGGCTTTTCTGCCACAGTTTGGCGCTTGCGCCTCCCATAGGTAAATCATGTCTGAACACACAGATCTCATCGAAGCCGAGCTCAAAAGCGAGTACGAGGCGGGTTTTGTTACCGATATCGAGTCCGAATCTCTGCCGCCCGGGCTAGACGAAGACACGGTACGCGCTATTTCAGCGCGCAAACAAGAGCCCCAGTGGCTACTCGACTGGCGCTTAGAAGCTTTCGCCGCCTGGAAGCAAATGGAAGAGCCCGAGTGGGCACACGTCGATTACGAGAAAGTCGACTTTCAAGCGCTCTCTTACTACTCCGCGCCCAAGTCTCAAGCCGATGGTCCCAAGAGCTTGGACGAGGTCGACCCGGAGCTTATTCGCACCTACGAGAAGCTGGGCATCCCGCTGCACGAGCAGAAAATGCTCGCAGGCGTCGTGGCGGTGGACGTGGTTTTTGACAGTGTCTCTATTCACACCACCTTCAAGGAGAATCTCGCCAAAGCGGGCGTTATCTTCTGCTCTATTTCTGAGGCGGTGAAAGACTACCCCGAACTGGTACAGCAGTATCTGGGCTCGGTTGTGCCCGCACGCGACAACTTCTACGCCTGCCTCAACTCTGCCGTGTTTTCAGACGGCTCCTTTGTGTTTATCCCCAAGGGCGTGACCTGTCCAATGGAGCTGAGCACCTACTTCCGTATCAACGCGCTCAATACGGGCCAGTTTGAACGCACCCTGATCGTGGCCGAAGAGGGCGCGTCTGTCTCATACCTCGAGGGCTGTACGGCACCCATGCGCGACGAGAACCAGCTGCATGCGGCGGTGGTTGAGTTGGTCGCATTGGACGATGCCAAGATTAAATACTCCACGGTACAAAACTGGTACCCAGGAGACGCCGAGGGCAAGGGCGGGGTCTACAACTTCGTCACCAAGCGCGGTATCTGCAAGGGCGCCCGCTCGAAGATCTCCTGGACGCAGGTCGAAACGGGTTCGGCCATCACCTGGAAGTACCCGAGCTGCATCCTGAAGGGCGATGACTCCGTCGGCGAGTTTTACTCGGTCGCCCTCGCCTCGAAGATGCAGCAAGCGGACACCGGCACCAAGATGATCCACCTGGGCAAGAACACTAAATCGACCATCATTTCCAAGGGAATTTCAGCGGTCAATAGTGAGAACGTCTATCGCGGATTGGTGCGTGTAGCTCCCACGGCGGCAGGCGCGCGCAATTACACACAATGTGACTCGCTGCTAATCGGCGACACCTGCGGAGCGCACACCTTTCCCTACATAGAGAACAAACACAACTCGGCGGTGATCGAGCACGAGGCCACCACCTCTAAGGTCAGCGACGAGCAGTTGTTTTTGTGCCAGCAGCGCGGTATTGACACCGAAAAAGCCGTGTCGATGATCGTCAACGGCTTTTGCAAAGACGTCTTTAAAGAATTGCCGATGGAATTTGCCGTTGAAGCGGGCAAATTGCTTGAAATAAGCCTCGAAGGCTCAGTGGGCTAAGGAACCATACATCATGTTAAAAGTTGAAAATCTCTGCGCTGGCATTGAAGAAAAAACCATTTTGCAAGGCCTAAATATCACCGTGAACCCAGGCGAAGTACACGCCATCATGGGCCCCAATGGCGCCGGTAAAAGTACCTTGTCCTATGTGTTGGGTGGGCGTCCAGGGTACGAGACGAGCGGCGGCAGTGCCACACTCGACGGTGAGGATTTGCTCGAAATGGAACCCGAAGATCGAGCGCGTGCTGGGGTCTTTCTTGCGTTTCAATACCCAGTTGAAGTACCCGGTGTATCCAATATGGAGTTTCTCAAGGCCTCAGTCGAGAGCGTCTATGAAGCTCGCGGTTGGGAAGTGCCCGATACCGTCTCCTTTATGAAGCTAGCCCGTGAGGCCTGTGCCAAGGTGGACTTGCCGCTAGATTTCCTCAAGCGTGGCGTCAATGAAGGCTTTTCTGGCGGAGAGCGTAAGCGCAACGAGATTTTGCAGATGTTGATGCTCAAACCCAAGCTCTGTTTGCTCGATGAGACCGACTCCGGTTTGGACATCGATGCCCTGCAAGTAGTGGCTGAAGGAGTCAACTCCCTGCGTGCACCCGATCGCAGCTTTGTCGTGGTCACTCACTACCAGCGCCTGCTCGACTACATCGTGCCCGACTTTGTGCATGTCTTGGCTGACGGCAAGATCGTGAAGTCTGGCGACGCCAAGTTGGCGCTCGAGCTAGAAGAGAAGGGTTACGGCTGGCTCGAAGGGGTGGCGTAATGGCCGAGTTTAAGCAATCTGCTCAGGCGCTAGCCGAGCGCTTTGTGCCTGCGCAAGGGGCGCAGTGGTTGAGTGCGCAGCGCCAGAGCGGTAGCTCCGCTTTTGCCGGTGCCATCATGCCTAGTCGTCGTGTTGAACAATTCAAGTACAACAACTTCAACAACTTGCTCAAGCAAGACGTGCAGCTCGCAGGTGAGAGTAATCTAGAGGCCGCTAAAGCACTTGGCCTAGAAGTGCCTGGCTTAAACGCACATCGTTTGGTGTTTGTTGACGGCCGGTTTCAGCCAGAGCTCTCCAGCGAGGCCAACGCCGACATCAGCGTCTGTAATTTTTCCAGCGCTGATGATGAGCAACGCCAGTTTATTGATCAGCAACTTGGCAAGCTGATACCCGAGCAAGACCTGCCCTTTGTCGCATTGGCTGATAGTTTGGCAGATGATGGCGTGCTGTTGCAGGTGGCTGCTGGCAGTGATCTGCAGACGCCGGTGCAATTGTTGAGCATCCGCACCACCACGGGTGTGGCAACACCGCGCTTGTTGGTGCAGATCGGTGCTGGGGCTCGCGCCTCCGTGATCGAGCAGTACCAGTGCGTGGAGGGCGTAGAAGCCTTTGATAGCGCTGTGTCAGAAATTGACTTGGGCGACAACGCCGAAGTGCACCATTATCGTGTGGCGCTGGGCAACGACAGCTACACCCATATCGGCGCAGCGGTTGCGCGTCAGGGCCGGGACAGCCGATACCATGCTTACGTGATCAATACGGGTGGTGCAATCAACCGCCTGGATCACATTGTTGATGTCCAGGGCAGTGGCAGCGACTCAAAAATGTTCGGTGCCTACCTATCGCGTGCCAAACAGCAGGTGGATATCCACTTGTGTGTAGAGCACGCGGTGCCCCATTGCACCAGTCAAGAAACTTATCGGGGCATGGCGGCGGAATCGGGTAAAGCTGTGTTTAATGGTCGTATCCAAATCCACAAGGACGCGCAAAAAACCGATGCACAACTCTCTTGTCGCAACCTGTTGTTGTCTAATAAGGCTGAGCTTAATGCCAAGCCCGAGCTGGAGATCTACGCAGATGATGTCAAGTGTGCACATGGTGCCACGGTTGGACAGCTAGACCCCGCCAGTATTTTTTACCTGCGCACTCGCGGTATCTCGGAAGAAAAAGCACGCGCTTTGTTGAGTTACGGCTTTATCAACGAGGTGTTGCTGGCTATGCCACTCGAGCCGCTGGCCGACTTTCTGCGCGGCCCGCTGGATGCTTTTTTTGCCAACCAGAATAACAGCTGACATGACGGCCTTTGACGTACAAGCGGTTAGAGATGATTTCCCGTTGTTGTCTGAGACAGCCCACGGCAAGCCCTTGGTGTACTTGGACAATGGCGCAACAACTCAAAAACCAACCGCTGTGCTCGGGGTGTTGGACGACTACTATCGCCACCTCAACAGCAACGTGCATCGCGGGGCGCACGATTTGGCCGACAAGGCCACTCGAGCCTTTGAGGCTTCACGGGAAAAGCTCGCTTCGTTTATCGGGGCCGCCAGAAGCGATGAGCTAATCTGGACGCGTGGCACGACAGAGTCGATCAATTTGGTAGCCAATAGCTATGGCCGCAGCGTGCTGGGGGCCGGTGATCAAGTGATTGTTGGCACCTTGGAGCATCACGCCAATATCGTGCCCTGGCAGATGCTCTGCCAAGCCGTTGGCGCTGAGCTCAAGGTGATTCCCTGCGATGATCGCGGGGTGCTCGATCAAGGCGCTTATACCGAGCTGCTGAACGAACGGGTCAAAATAGTCTCTATCGGCCATGTGTCCAATGCTTTGGGTACGGTTAACCCTGTCACTGAAATGACGGCGCAAGCCAAGGCCGTAGGGGCCGCTGTGGTGATCGATGGGGCGCAGGCAGTGGCTCACTTTGATGTCGACGTGCAGGCCATTGGCTGTGACTTTTACGCGTTCTCAGCCCACAAGATGTTTGGCCCTACCGGTATGGGCGCGCTCTGGGGTCGCTTTGAATTGCTGGAAGGCATGCCGCCTTGGCAGGGCGGCGGTGAGATGATCGAACGCGTTTCTTTCGATAAAACCACTTTCAACGTGCCTCCGTTTCGCTTTGAAGCTGGGACGCCTGATATCAGTGGCGTGATTGGCTGGGGGGCTGCAGTTGATTATATGCAGTCACTGGATCTCGACGGCATGCGCGCTCACGAGAGCGAGCTGCTTAACTATGCGCTGGCTCAGGCCGCTGACTGTGAAGGCTTGCAATTGGTCGGCGAGGCTCCAGATAGAGCGGGTGTGATGTCTTTTTTAATCGACGATAGCCATCCTGCGGATGTGGGAACCTTGCTTGACCGGCAAGGCATTGCGGTGCGCACAGGGCACCACTGCGCTCAGCCGCTGATGCAG
>JBMYWE010000220.1:0-5058 GCA_049607125.1 Granulosicoccaceae bacterium
TCCGGCACCCGCCCGTGCCGAGCCAACATGTCGTGCAAACCGGCCTCCACCGGATCACCCGCCGCCAAGGCCAGCACCCACGCATTGGTCAGCAGAAAACAACCTTCGTCTATTTCACCGCTGGCCAAGTGATGCTCGCCCGCCAGTCGGTATAACCGAATCTGTTCAAGTTGATCCCCGGCTTTTAAGGCAGTCAGCAATTGGGCTTCCAGCGCAGCTAGGTCTAGTTCAGTCGAAGCCATAAGCCAGAGGTTTCTCAGTCGATGGCAGCCATCATTTTATGTGCCACCCATTGATGGAAACAGTGGGTGGAGTTGTCCATCACCGGCGAAAACTTTCCGCCGTCAAACTGCACGCCATGGCGGCCTCGCTGCATGCCTTCAACCACGAACACATCCTCTTGGAACACCTGCTTCCACAAGGTGGCGTTGTTATTGCGCAAGCCCTCGTAGTCGAACTCGGTCATGGCTTTCTCGGCATAGAATATCTCCACGTGCTCGAGGGTTTGCTCTTGGCTTATTGGCTCTAACACGATGGCGAAGGTGTGATCGCGGTGCACGCCCAACAGCACATTGGGAAACAGCGCGACGTACTCAGCCGAACTGTCCCATTTGTCGCTGAGGTTTTCAAAATCGGCAAATGCCTGATTGCCCTCACCCAATGTGGGCTTGTACACCAGTGTGCCCTGCCCAGCGAAGCCCGCTTCGGAGAGGATGTTGTAGTGGTCCTCGAGGCGCGAGTAGCTATTCAACCCCGGGTGGATCCAGGGCAAGTGGTAGCTCTCGCAGTAGTTCTCCACCGCTAGCTTCCAGTTGCAGTTCACCTCCAACTTAAAGCCCGAATCGGCACCGCTGTGGTAGACCGGATGTTCGAACTCGCCCCAGCGCTCTAGCAGCTCGCTGTGCTGCACGGTGAAGGCATCGGCTTGGCCGTCAATATTGACAAACACCACGCCCAGATACTCATGGCTGCGAATCTCAATCAGGCCAAGCGAATTCACATCGACAGATTCGTGCTTGTTGTTGCCCGGCCCACCGACATGCGGTGTACTCTTTAAGCTTCCGTCCAAGCCATAACACCAACTGTGGTAGGGACAGCGGATAGCGCCGCCAATTTTTGCAGGCTCTTCAACCAAAATCATGCCGCGGTGGCGGCAAGTATTTTGGAATACCCGCAGCGTCCCGTCCCGGTCTCGCACTAAGAGCATCGGCATGCCAAGGAAGGTGATCGGAAAGGCGTCGCCGGTCTCGGGCGCGTCCTTCGCAAAACCGACACCGCACCACTGGCTAAAGAACACCGCCTTCTGCTCCTGTTTGAACACCTCGTCTTCGATATAGAAGGCATTGCTCAGACCGGTTGCTGTTTCGATAGGCCGCGCCGCGCGCTCCAGTTCTTCTCGAATATTGCTCTGCACCATAGTGTCCTCTGTGATCCTCGCGGTGTTGCACTTAGCGTGCTTTACAGCAGGTATTGGCGTTGGCCAAATCGCGTCATCCTCTATCTCTGCAGCGCCGCTTTTAGTAGTGATTCCAACGTTGTTCCACCGATATGAGCCTATCCAACTGGCCTGGGTGTTGCACGCTGTCTACCCATGACCGCCACGCCAACGTCCAGACTGCCAATGGTTGCTACAGCCCTATTGCTTATCGGGCTGGCTATCGCCTATGCCGCTACCCCAACAACAGAGCAAACCTTCAAAAACCCTTGGCCATCCACTCGATTTAAGCTGCTGCAGGCCTTAGCCCTCTCTGAGTCGGACCCTGAGAGCAATCTTAATAAATCCGATAACCCCTTAGTCACCTTGGGACATACGCTTTTTTACGACACCCAGCTCAACCCAAAAACCGAGCTGGGCTGCGTCAGTTGCCACTCTCCAGCACTTGCCTTTAGCGACGGAAAACAGCATCCGCCTAACAACCCTCAGAAGCGTAACGCACCCAGCTTGATCGGCGCCACAGAGCAAACATGGCAGCTGTGGGATGGCCGAAAGGACAGTGCGTGGTCACAGGCCCTGGCACCCCTATTCGCCGCACACGAGATCAACCTAAGCCCCGAGCAATTGCTGGCGACAGTGTCTGGTAGCGCTCGATACCGACCACTGCTCGACACAGCTTTTGGCTACTGGCCCGAGCAGATACCCGCCGCCAACAGTGACGAAGGCTTGCAGCTGCAAGTGAGCATTGGACTTGCATTGGAGGCCTTTTTAGGCGAGTTGCGCTTTCGCGTAGCTCCTTTCGACCGGTACATCTGGGCACTTAGTCAAGGTGACTTTGAAGAGGCCAACCGATGGCTCGACGCCGATCAACAGGCGGGATTGCAAGTGATGCTGCGCAGCAACTGCCTCAGTTGTCACCGCGGGCCGAGCTTCCGGGATGGACAGTTTCGCAATATCGGCACCGGCGGCAACGACCGTGGCCGCGCACAAGGCTTAGAGCTTTGGCGAGCGGATAGTTTTAACTGCGAGAGACAGGTGGCAAAAGCGATTGGCCGAGATTGCGCCCTCGGGCACACAGGCGAAGCCGAAATTCCGCGCCTGCTAAACGGCGCCTTTAAAACGCCCACCCTGCGTGAGCTTGTCCACACCGCCCCCTATATGCACGACGGACGCTACGCCACACTCGGCGAAGTGATCCGGCACTACCGCAACCCACCCGCTGGAGATCATGGCTTGGCGGATATTCAGCTCAGTGATGGGGAGGCTGAGCAGTTGGAGGCATTTTTGCGCGCACTCAGCAGCCCGGTAGATGGGCAGGCTTGGTACAACCAAGCGCCCTAGATGCCCGCTGTGGGTTCGAATTTATTCGAACAACTCGCGCTGAGGCCACTTAACTGTTCGAATAAATTCGAACCCACACGCGCTCTGTCAAGACCTCAAATACAACTGAGCAGCCTGCGCCTCTACCGAGGCCCACTCCCCCTCGAAGCGCAGCCAGGCATAGTCCCCGGGGCTCAAGCCCACACTGTGCCGAGTCAGCCCGGTGGCCAAATCGCTCAGCCCTGGGTTGTGGCCGACCAGCATCACGCGCTCGATGGCATCGTCTACACCTGCCAGCTCAAGCAGTATCTGCCGCACGGTGCACTCGTACAGCGCCTCGCTATAGCGCAGCTCCGCGCCATCGCACAAACCACTGGCTTGCAACAGCGCCAACGTCTCTCGGGTGCGTGCGCTGGCACTGCACAACACCAGCTGCGGGCTAGCACCCTGCTCTACCAGCGCCCGCCCAGCCCCTTCAGGTTGGCTGCGTCCGAACTCGGTCAATACGCGGTCGAAATCTCGCCCAGTGACTGAGCCACCTCCAGCTTGCGCATGGCGGAATAACAACAAGTCTTTCATCAGCCGGCCACTCCCATACTGGATTCTCGGATTTCTCTCACTTCATCACGCAGCGCGGCGGCGGCTTCGAATTCCAGATTCTTGGCGTGCTCGAACATCTGGTTCTCCAGCTTCTCAATGGCTTTAATCGCCTCAGCTGGCGACAGCACCTTGGCTGACTTTTTGTCCTTCTTGCGCAACGCCGGGTTGCCCTTGCTCTGCCCCAGTTCCATCACGTCGTTGATGACCTTATTGACCGTTTTGGGCGTGATGCCGTGCTCAGCGTTATGCGCCTCTTGCTTGGCACGACGGCGCGACGTCTCTTCCATGGCACGCTTCATCGAGCCGGTGATGTTGTCGGCGTACAAGATAGCGCGACCTGCAGCGTTACGCGCCGCGCGGCCGATGGTTTGAATCAAGGATCGATCCGAGCGCAGAAAACCTTCTTTGTCGGCGTCCAGAATAGCCACCAGCGAGACCTCGGGCATGTCCAATCCTTCGCGCAAGAGGTTGATGCCGACCAATACATCAAACTCGCCTAGGCGCAAATCGCGGATGATCTCCATGCGCTCTACCGTGTCGATATCCGAGTGCAAATAACGCACGCGCACGCCGTGCTCAGTGAGGTAGTCGGTCAGGTCTTCAGACATGCGCTTGGTCAAGGTGGTCACCAACACCCGTTCATTGTTGGCGGTGACTTTGGCTATCTCAGAGAGCAGATCATCCACCTGCGTACCGACCGGGCGCACCTCGACAACGGGGTCTAGCAAGCCCGTGGGCCGTACCACCTGCTCAACCACCTGGTCGGCATGTTCTTGCTCGTACTTGCCCGGTGTCGCCGAGACAAATACCGCCTGTGGCATCAGCCGCTCAAACTCGTCAAAGCGCAGCGGTCGGTTATCGAGCGCCGAAGGCAGACGAAAGCCGAACGAGACCAAATTCTCCTTGCGCGAGCGATCACCCTTGTACATAGCACCGAGCTGCGGAATGGTGACGTGGCTTTCATCCACGAACAACATACCGTCTTTGGGCAGGTAGTCGAACAGGCACGGCGGCGGCTCGCCCGGCGCGCGGCCCGTCAGATAGCGCGAGTAATTCTCGATGCCGCTGCAATAACCCAGCTCGTTGATCATCTCGAGATCGTAGCGGGTGCGTTGTTCCAGCCGCTGCGCCTCAACCAGCTTGTCGGCGTTGCGCAATTGCTCTAAGCGCTCGACCAGCTCCTCTTTGATGTGATCGGTGGCACCGAGCAAGATATCGCGCGGCGTGACGTAGTGGGTCTTGGGGTAGATGGTCAGGCGCGGCACCACGCGCAAAATCTCACCGGTCAGTGGGTCAAAGTAGCGCAACGACTCTATCTCGTCGTCGAACAACTCAATGCGCACCGCCTCGCGCTCGGATTCGGCTGGATGCACATCGATGATCTCGCCCCGCACACGGTAGTTACCCCGTCGCAACTCGGTGTCGTTGCGGGTGTACTGCAGCTCAGCCAGTCGGCGCAACAGCTCGCGCTGGTCAATCGTGGCCCCTCGCGACAAGTGCAACACCATGCGGTGGTAGGCCTGCGGGTCGCCCAGACCGTAGATCGAAGAAACCGTGGCCACAATGATCGCGTCACGCCGTTCAAACAGCGCCTTGGTGGCCGACAAGCGCATCTGCTCGATATGCTCGTTAACCGAAGCGTCTTTCTCAATAAACGTGTCCGACGACGGCACATATGCCTCGGGCTGGTAATAGTCGTAATA
>JBMYWE010000221.1:0-5045 GCA_049607125.1 Granulosicoccaceae bacterium
TGGTGAAGCAATCGCACGGCGAGCCTCGACGATGATCTTTCGCAAACGGCTGCGCAGCTCTTGCACAGCTGCTCGGGTGAATGTCACGACTAGAATTTGCTCTACACTCAAATCGCGCTCGACGATCAAGCGCAAATACAAGTGCGACAAGGTGAATGTTTTGCCGGTGCCTGCGCTAGCTTCTATCAGATGCGTGCCGCTCAGTGGCAGTGTGCCAATATCCAGTGACTTCACGCGCCCTTCTCCTGTTGTACTTGCACCGCGGGCTTTAAAAGCTGCTCGGCCAAACTCTCAAAGTGCTTCAGAGCAATGGGGTTATCTACGTTGGGCCAGAGCAGACGCACGGCTTCGCTCTCCGCTTCACCTCGGTTGTAGTCTCCGCCTACCCAAGGGCCTTCCAGCACAGCGGGCGTGTCGTCTTCCCGGCGAGCAGCCCACACTCCACTGCAATTGGGGAAAAAGTGTAGCGCCTCGCTCTGTCCTCGGCCGTAGTTGTCTAGCCAAAGTTGCAGCTCCTCGATGGCGGCCTCGCGGCTTAGCAGAGGCAATGATTGCGATTTATCCCGTGGGAGAAAAACGCTGTCAGCCTGCAATAAACCAGCGGCACAGGCCACTAAGTGCGTGAGCAAAAAGCGGATGCGGTCTTTGCCGTTAAAACGCCCTGGACGCGCCATCACCAATTTTTGCAAGCCCTCAGACAAGTGCAAATCGGCCAACTGCCCCGCTACCTGCCAAGGCCCTATATCCACCTCAAAGGCTATGGGGGACAAAGATTCGTCGCGCTCGGCGAGCACGCGCGTAGCCAGTTTTTGTGCCTCGGCAAAACTTTGCTCGAAGCTGAACTCGGCAAACTTACCGTGCGGCATCTCCCCTCGACCAATGGCCGCTTGCAGCGCCTGTTGCTTGCTCTGTGGTGAGTCGCCCAGCGCGATGGACAAAAGCTGCTCTCGCAATTGGTAGGACTCTAGAGCGTCGAGTTCGAAGGGCTCAGTGTCAACAGCCAGTGTTGAGCCTGCGTAGAGATTCATACGCAAGGTGTCGCGACAATAGCAACCGACGGGGTCGCACCAAAAGCGGATAAGTTGTGGCAACAGCACCCGACCCGGCGGGTACTCGGGGGCGCTCTGCCCCTGCCGCGCCTCCGACACATGCGGCAACCACTGCGATGCGTAGCTGCGCAGCTTGTCGTCTTCGCCGTCGAAATAACGCGGCGAGAAAGCCTGCAAGGGGTGTTGTAATACCTCAAGGGCCTGGCCCTTAAAGTACTCCAGCAACTCCGCCAACAATACCGAGGGTGTCTGCTCGCTGTTGTCGACAGCACTGCGCCCGATCCATGACAAGAGCAGCTCATCGCGTGCGGACAACAACGCTTCGAGGAATAAATAGTGGTCGTCCTCGCGTACCGATCGATCGCCGATGCGCGTTGAGTGCTGGATTAAATCGAAACTGACTGGGCGGTTCTGACGCGGAAACTCGCCATCGTTCAAGCCGAGCAAGCACACCACTCGAAACGGCACCGAGCGCAGTGGCACCATGCTGCTGATGGTCACCTTGCCGGTCAGGAAGCGCTGCGTCTTGCCGCCGGTGCCAGCGAGCGCGTTGTCCAATAACGCCAACATGGCGGAGGCTTCGAGTTCATCACTGTAGCCGGACAAACTGGCGTTCTGGCTTAAGTCGGCGAGACAATCGCGCAATTGTTGAATGCCAAAGGCCTCGTCGTCATCAGGTTCTAGAAGGTCTTCCACCAGACGGTTGAAGATCTCTAGCCAGGCTTGCATTGATCGCGGCTGATGAAGTGCCACACTCCAATGGGCAAAGCGATCGAGGCATTCGATCAGGCGACCGAGCAAAACCGCTTCTGGCGCGTCTATACCCGAGGCGGGATAGACTCCACCGACCGCGAGCTCATCGGTGGCTAGCGCATAGCCTGCGAGCAGGCGACGCAGAGCAAACGCCCAGCTGTTGATCGGGCTGTCAACGCCCTTGGCCAGTGGTGAACTGCCGAGCAAGCGGCGTGCAGCGCTGCGCTCTACCCAACGGCTCAGTTGGTGTTGGTTCTTCGGTTCGGCAAATCCAAACTTGCGCGCCAGCACCGGTTGCGACAGCCAGCCCAATACTTCACTCGCCTTAAATTGGCTCTGGGGCAAGTCCAACAGTGCACGCACCAAAGCAACCACGGGGTCGGTCTGAGTAAGAGATCGATCGGCGATCTCCCAGGGAATGTAACGCTCACTCGGGGCTGAGCCAAACACCGCTGCCACCGCCGCGGTGTAGGCATCTACATTGGGCACCATCACGACTATATCGGCGGGCTTGAGGTCTTTGATTCGCTCAAAACGCGCCAGTAACTGGTCGTGCAGGACTTGCACTTCGCGCAAGACGCTGTGCGCGCTGTGCACTTCGATACTGGTGTCACCGGCCGCGCCGCTTGGCTCCTCCAGTGCAAGGCCCAGCTGAGGTCCAAGCTCTTCACTCGCCTGGCTGAGCGTCAATATCTCCCGTTGCAGCTGCGCCAGTCGTCCGCTTTGCTCGGGTGGTATGGAAAAGTTCTCCTCGTGCACAAACTTGCCGCGCTCGTGCAGCAGCCGCAAAGCGTTTCTACCCAGTGTACCGGTGGCGGCGAGCAAGGCGTTGCCGTCGTCCACCGGCGCGTCGCCACCGTGCTGTTTGCGCAGTTTGAGTTGTTGCTTGCGGCTGCTTATTTCGTCCCAGTATTCAACCGAGGGATTGAGCAGGTATAAATCAACCGGCACCAGCTGCGCCAGTGCGGTGAGTACATCGAGGTAGCTCGGCGGGATCGAGACCACGTTGAAGATAAACAGGCGCTCTGGCAACTTGCCGCTGTCCAGCTTGCCCTTCCGCGCGGCATCAAGAAAGTCGCGGTGCAGCGAACCACGATGTGGTTCGCGCAATTGCGCACACAACTGCCGCCACAGAGCCGATTGCCACTTTGCCGTCGCCGTGTCGCCGCTCTCCCCCTGCTCCCAGGCCAACAGCCAGTCAGGACGATAGACCAGATACTGATCAAAAACATCGGCTATCTTTGCCGCCAGTTGCACCTGCTTGAGCTTGCGCTGCTCGCGGCTATCGACCTGAAGATATTGATGTAAAGCCGCGTAGATAGGCTCATCGGGCAGGTCTGCCAACAACTGCATCAGCGTCCACTGTAGACGCGGCTTGTTAAAGGCCGAGCGCTCGGGCACACATGGTAAGTGCTCGCGGTAGAGCTTCCATATGTACGACGCAGGAAGCGGGTAGTCGAGATTGGCAGCTATACCCTCGCGCTCAGCAAACTGTAGGCTAAGCCAGCGACCAATACCCGGGTTTGCCACCAGAATTTGATCGGCCCTAAAGGGATCATCCAGTGCTTGCTCGCTGCGCTGCGCACAGAGAATTTCAAAAAGTAATTCGAGGCGATTGCTGTGGTAGACCTGAAGCATAGTGTGCTGGTTCTTTAAACAGCTGATTAGCTTAACAGTTGGCGACTGCAGAGGGTACCTGTGCAGGGGTTTAAATGCCTCATTTGACTACGCAAATAAATTCACTCAATCGCCGTTTCAGCTGTTTATTCTTTGGCAAAAGCTTATAATCCTAAAGTTATTCACTCAGCGTGCTCGAGTTAAAAAATTGATGAAATTCAGCAAACTAACTCCCGGTCTGCTGTTGTTGGCTCCGCTGACGTCACAGGCCGAACTGAACTTCAGTCCCTATGTTGGCGTTGGTTTCGAACAGCAACAGATAGAGATTTCAGACACCAAATTTGAAAACAATTCTCTTGTACTACAAGCAGGGGCCTGGCTTTGGCCGGGCATCGGTTTTGAAGTAGAGCTGGGCAACAGCTTGGGCGACGATCAAGTTTCCGCTATCACTCTCGAGCACAGTCAGAGCTTGCGCTATGGTGTTCGGCTGGCGAGCCCTGCCGAAGCGGGTAACTCGGTGTTGTATGTCTTATTAAGTGGTGTCGCCTCGAAAATTGACATGCAGACTGACGGCAATGGACTTCCCGGTGAAAATAGTTTCAGCGGCTATCACGCTGGCATCGGCTTTGGCACGCAGATTAGCCCCGAGTGGCTGGTTGATATCAGCTACAACAATTATCAAATCGACGAGAGCTTCGACCTCTCGGGCCTTAGACTGGGCCTGCTGTATACCATGAGAGGGGCAGCCCAATGAAAAAGTTGTTCCCTGCAGCGCTGTTCTGCCTAGCGTTGGTGGGCTGTGAAGGCGATGAAGGTCAAGCCTATGTGCAGACAGTTCAAGCCTCTCAAGCGGGCATCATTTCTATCGTCATAGATCAAGAAGACACAGTCCTCGGAGACGACGAGAGCGACACCACCCAGCTCAGCGTGAGCGCCGAGAGTTCAACCCAGGGAACATTGAATTACAGTAACAGCGTGTCTTGGAGCAGCAGCGATACGAGTGTCGCCGAAGTTTCGGACAGCGGCTTGGTCACTCCTGTAGGCGTGGGAGACACCACTGTCACCGCGAGCTTCGCTCAATTCAGTGATTCTATCTCGGTATCTATTTCCGATGCAGAGCTACAATCGATTACGCTCAGCCCGGCAATTGTTGAGCTAAACGAATGTCTCGGATCTACCGTCACGGCCACCGGTAGTTACGACGACGACACCTCGCGCCCACTTACCCTTCTGAGCTGGAGCAGCAGCGATGCAAGAGTCGCTTCAGTGGTCGCCGTCGAGGCCGACCAAGCCACCCTCTTTACCTACAACTCTGGCACAGCCACCCTAACCGCCACGCGCAACGGCATCAATGCCACCGTCAATGTCACCGCTACAGAGACCTTGACCGCCATTGAGCTCAGCCCCTTGAACGTTGAGCTGCAGGTGGGTTCCAACGGCACTATTGTCGCCACGGGCAGTTACAACGATAGCACCACCGCAGACATCAGCGAGGCGGCTAGTTGGAGTATTCCGGCTGCCGCACACGCCGAGTACGTCAGTCTGAACAACACCTACCCCAACAAGGGCGCCATCACCGCCGACGCGGTTGGCACCGCACTGATCAGCGTCGATTGTGGCGGAGTC
>JBMYWE010000222.1:0-2586 GCA_049607125.1 Granulosicoccaceae bacterium
GGCGAAGCCCCTTGGAGTTAGCGGTGGGCGCCTTGCCAGTCATTTGCAAGATAGCGATATCGGTGCCGGGGTTTTCCTGGTAGAAACCTTCGCTTTTGGTTTGCTCGTAGGCGGCAGTGGTGATGGGTAGGTAGCCGGTGTCCTGATGCCATTTGGCCTGAATATCGGAGCTGGAGAGAAAGCTCAAAAACTGACCCACGCCCTTGTATTCGTCGTCATTGTGACCCGCGAGAACCCACAGCGATGAGCCGCCGATAATGGTATTTTGCGGTGCACCATCGACGTTGCTCCAGTAGGGCAGAGGGCGGATGTCGAAGTCGAACTGCGCTTCCTTTTTGACGCCCGCGTATCCTGCCGAAGACTCGGTAAACAGTGCGCATTCGCCGCCGCGAAAGTTGGCTCCGCCCTCGTTGCGTCGACCCGCGTAGATAAATTTGCCGTCCTTTGCCCACTGACCCATGGCGCCGATGTGCTTGACTTGCGCTTCACCATTAAACGCGAGCTCAGTGTCTAACGCAGAGAACCCGTTGTCTTTTGTGGCGAATGGCACATCGTGGTAGGCCGAGAAGTTCTCGAGATGCACCCAGCTTTGCCAAGCGGTAGTCATCGGGCACTTGTGGCCAGAGGCGGCCAGTTTGTCTAGCGCATCGCCCACTTGCTCCCAAGTGGTCAAATCCATGTCAGGGTCTAGGCCGGCGTCACTAAAGGCGTTGCGGTTGACATACAGTACCGGTGTAGAGGAGTTATACGGTAGCGAGAGCATGTCGCCAGCGGGGGTGGTGTAGTAGCCTTTGACGGGGCCCAAGTAGCCGTCGGGGTCAAAGCTCGCGCCGCTGGCCGCCATCACTTGGTGGACGGGTGCAATGGCTCCCTCAGCGGCCATCATGGTGGCGGTGCCCACCTCGAATACCATCATGATATGGGGTTGTTCACCGGCGCGGAAGGCGGCGATACCGGCGTTGAGCGTCTCGGAGTAGTTTCCCTTGTGTGATCCGACAACGACATAGTTATCTTGAGAGTCATTAAATGTTTGCACTTGCTCAGCCAGCAAATCACCCAAACGGCCAGTAAAGGCGTGCCACCATTGTATTTCTGTGGCAGCAGATGCGTACCCTGTCCAAGTGGCGCTCAAAGCCAAGGTGCTCGATAGTATTAGTTTTTTTAATTGCATCGTCACTCTCCGTCGTTATTCGAAAACAGCCAGCAAAATCATTCTGGGTAGACTCCGTGCTTCGAGCACAGTTGTCAATGACCTCACCGTGACAAACGGTGAAAATGTAAAAATCTCGAAAAAATGAGACAAGGTGAGCGGGTTTTTTATTGACGGGGCAGATTTTTTTTTTGGATGATGTCCGAAATTATGCTGTTGAAACGACCTTGAACTGAGCGGCGGAATGATCCGTTGTAATTGTTGTACTAAATGGAGAAAAAGATGCAATTTCTAGCCTTGATTTACGGTTCGGATGACAAACAGGATGTCGATACACCGACACTGATCGAGCAGTACACTGTTTTTGACGAGCAAGCGAGTGCCGCCGGGGTTTTGTTGTCGGGCAATGCCTTGCAGCCGGTGTCTACGGCGACCTCGGTACAGGTGAGGGCGGGTAAACCCACCCTGATTGACGGGCCTTTTGCCGAGACCAAAGAACAACTCGGGGGGTATTATTTGATGGACTGCAAAGACATCGATGAAGCACTCCACTGGGCGGCCAAAATACCTTCGGCGCGTTACGGTACCGTTGAAGTGCGACCTGTCATGGTATTTGATTGAAAGCAGAACTGAGTAAAGATTTAGCGCGCCTGTGGCGTGCTGAATCCGCAAGATTACACGCGGCACTGATGTGGCAGTGCCGTGACTTGAGTCTCGCCGAAGATGCCCTGCAAGACGCATTTTTACAAGCTTGCAAACAATGGCCGCGCGAAGGGCTGCCGGCAAACCCGGTTGCTTGGATGCATAGCGTGGCCAAGCGACGGTTGATCGATCGCTTACGTCAATCTCGGGTTCGGCAAACATCTCAGGCCGATTCGAGCCTGCAATTGCAGGTCGAATGGCGAAACTCAAGGTGCCCTCCCAACGCCGCTATTCCCGACGATCGGCTGCGATTGATATTCACGTGTTGCCATCCGGCGCTGTCGCGGGAGGCACAGATAGCGCTCACGCTTAAAATTGTCTGCGGTCTCAGTTCTGCCGAGATAGCGCGTGCTTTTGTTGTTAGTGCTGACACTCTAGATCGTCGTTTGAGTCGCGCGAAACAAAAAATTGCGCTGGCGGGTATCGCATATGAAGTACCAGAAGGCGAGGCCTTAAAAAGGCGTCTACCTGAAGTATTGGCAGTGATCTATCTGTTGTTTAACGAGTCCTTTCAGGCGACCGAAGGGCCTTCTTTGAGCCGAGAAAACTTGGCGCTTGAAGCGATTCGACTCGGGCGATTGTTGTTTGAGTTGCAACCGAGTGCAGAAGCGGGTGGCTTGCTTGCGCTGATGGAGCTCCACTGGGCGCGCGCGTCCGCGCGGCGCGGTGATCAACGGGGTTTTATTCCGCTGGAAGAACAAGATCGCAGTCGCTGGGATCACGCCACGATCTCG
>JBMYWE010000222.1:2596-5024 GCA_049607125.1 Granulosicoccaceae bacterium
AGCGAGTTTTTGTATCAAGTTATGTCGCGAAGAACAGCCGGTCCTTATCAGCTTCAGGCGGCTGTCAGTGCGCTGCACGCGCGTGCGCCAAGTTTTGACCGTGTCGATTGGCCTCAAATTGCCGGTTTGTATTCGGCGTTAGAACGCTTGCAGCCCTCGCCTGTGGTGTCTCTTAACCACCTGGTGGCAATGTCTTATGTCGACCCGCCAGCTCAGATTCTTCCTCAACTAGAGCGACTGGCCGAGCCCTTGGCTCGTTATCAGCCCTACTACGCGGCGCTAGCGGATATTGCTCGTCGGGCGCGGCAGTGGGTGATAGCCGGAGAAGCTTACCGGCATGCGCTTGATTTGAGCCAAAATGAGGCAGAGCGCGAATTTTTGACCCGTCGCTTACAGGCCTTAGAGTTGCATCCCGATGCGGATTAACTGTATATAAAACAAACGATTATATTGCACTTGAGGGCGTTTGAGGCACGCGCTCAAGGATAGAGCAAGTCGAGCTTTTCTCTGTTGGGATAAGGCGGGTACAATAGGCGAGATAGCTTGGCTATTGGGCTGTTATTGCCCGAGGCCGCTGCTTTTTGTCAAACCCCTCAGTTTCGGATTTGCGATCCGACCCACTGGAGACCCCATGAGTAATCGTTTTGTCGTCTGTGCCATGTACAGATTTGTGACCCTTGAAAACTTCCGCGAGTTGCGTGAGCCCTTGTTAGAGACAATGGAGCAGCATCAGATCCGCGGCACTTTACTGCTGGCCCGAGAGGGCATCAACGGCACCGTTTCCGGTAGTCGCGACGGTATCAACGCTTTGCTAGATTGGTTGCGCCAGGACGCTCGTCTAGCTGATATCGATACCAAAGAATCCTACGCCGAAGAGCAACCTTTCAAGCGCACCAAAGTGAAGCTGAAAAAAGAGATTGTCACCATGGGGGTGCCGGGTATTGATCCGAACCTAGTCGTGGGCACCTACGTTGAGCCCGAACAGTGGAATGAGCTGATCAGCGATCCTGAGGTTGTGTTGATCGACACTCGCAACGACTACGAATATCAGGTGGGCAGTTTTGATGGGGCGATCAACCCCCACACCGATTCATTTCGCGAATTTCCCGCCTACGTGCGCAAGAATTTCGACCCCAGCACGCACAAGAAAGTCGCTATGTTTTGCACCGGTGGTATTCGCTGTGAAAAATCAACCGCTCTATTGAAAGAGCAGGGGTTTGACGAGGTCTATCACCTCAAAGGCGGCATCCTCAATTATCTGGCAAAAGTGCCCAAGACGGATACCACGTGGCACGGTGAGTGTTTTGTCTTTGACGATCGCGTCACAGTGGATCACGACCTAGAGCCGGGCAGCTACGAGCAGTGCAATGCCTGTCGCATGCCCCTGAACGCCGAAGAGCTGGCCAGTGAACACTATGAAGAAGGCGTGAGCTGCCCTTATTGTTACGCCAGTAAAACGGACCAAGACCGCCAGCGCTTCGCCGAGCGACAGCGGCAGATGCGCCTTGCTAAGGAGAGGGGCGAGCAGCACATTGGTGGGCAGGCCAAAATTGATATCGAGCGCAAACGCACGGCTAAGTACCTTCAGCGCGAAAGGCAGCGTGAACAGCAAAAGCGCGCCAAGGCTTAAGCCATGCCGATCTTGTTGTTCAAGCTCAACCAAGTACCACTGGATGAAGCCCAAGAAGTGCGCGATTTGCTGCACGATCAGCAGGTGCCTTTTTACGAAACATCGCAGGGCTTTTGGGGTTTTTCCCTCGGTGGTATTTGGTTGGCCGATGATCAGCTACATCAGCAGAGCAGAGCCGAACAACTGATTGCCGAGTATCAGCGACAGCGCCAGCAGGAGGCCCGCGAGGCCTATCAGCCACGCGGTCTATTGACCGCCATTATTGAAAAGCCGTTGCGGCTGGTGTTGCTGACAATCGTGCTGCTTGTGCTCTACTTTTCTATTTCACCTTTTATTCGACCGTTGCTCTTTTGAGCTTTAGTGTCGATCACTTGAGCTACATATGCTTGTCTTATTGTCACCTGCTAAAACACTGGATTTTGAAACTCCGCCCTCCGTCGAAGCGCACAGCAAGCCTGCTTTTCTAAAAGACTCCAAAGAGTTGATCGAGCAACTCAAGGAGCTGTCGGCAAAAGATGTGGGCAAGCTGATGTCGGTGAGCGACAAAATCAGCGAGCTCAACGTCGAGCGATTCAACAGCTGGAAAACCCCGTTTACCACCAAAAATGCCAAGCCTGCCGCTATGGCGTTTAGAGGTGATGTGTATCTGGGTTTGGACGCCGACACACTAGACGCGGAAGATTTTGATTTCGCTCAGGGCCGCGTACGCATTTTGTCGGGATTGTATGGTGTGCTGCGCCCGCTGGATTTGATTCAACCCTACCGCCTGGAAATGGGCACCCGATTCGCCAACCAGCG
>JBMYWE010000223.1:0-4949 GCA_049607125.1 Granulosicoccaceae bacterium
TACGCACACCTGTGTGATGGTCACGCCCTACGGCTCGGCCGTAGAACTGGCCGAAAGTCTAGTGAAAATAGCCCCCGGCGACTCTCCCAAAAAAGCGATTCTTGTCAGTACCGGTGCAGAGGCAGTAGAAAACTGTATTAAAATCGCTCGGGCCCACACCGGTCGACCGGGTGTGATAGCTTTTAGTGGCGGTTTTCACGGTCGCACCAACATGGCGATGGGCCTGACCGGAAAAGTTGCCCCTTACAAGGCAGGCTTTGGCCCCTTTCCGAATGATATCTACCATCTGCCCTTCCCCAACGAGTACCACGGCGTATCCGAACAAGAGGCTCTGACCGCCTTAGATCATTTATTTGCGGTAGAAATAGAGCCTGCTCGTGTAGGAGCCCTAATCATTGAGCCCGTCCAGGGCGAAGGCGGCTTTTATCCAGCCTCTCCTCGCTTTATGCAAGCACTGCGAGCGCGCTGTTCCCAGCATGGCATGGTGATGATTGCAGATGAGATCCAGACTGGCTTTGCTCGCACCGGAAAAATGTTCGCCTGCGAATATGCCGACGTGGAGCCGGATTTAATCACCATGGCAAAGGGCATCGCCAATGGTCTGCCGCTGGCCGCAGTGGTTGGCAAAGCCGAGATCATGGACTCACCACTGCCAGGTGGTCTGGGCGGTACTTACGGTGGCTCCCCCTTGGCTTGTTCAGCGGCGCTTGCAGTTTTGCAGGTCATTGAAGAAGAACATTTATGCGAACGCGCACAGCACATTGGTCAAACAACCGCTGTATTTCTCAAACAGCTGCAGGCCAAGCATCCGCAAACTATCGGTGATGTTCGCCACCTCGGCGCCATGATTGCCATGGAATTTGTTCGTCAGGGTGACGTTGATCAACCCTACCCAGAATTGGCAAAGGCTCTGGTTGAGCTGGCAGCTCGGAAGGGTCTGATTCTTTTGTCCTGCGGAGTACGAAGTAACGTGATTCGATTCCTGCCGCCTCTCACTATCGAAAACGAAACCCTTGCCGAGGGCTTGGCGCTGCTTGAAGAGTCGCTTGATGAGCTGATCTAAGTGGCTGCCAGAGGCTTTTTTGGCAAAAAGAGCGGGATTGCGCTCTCAACTGCAGCTACAAAGCAATTGTTTCTGGCCCCACCGCAATCCTGCGCAAAGAGAGGGCTTTTGGTATCCTCTGGCAAATGGCGCAGGCACCTCACATTAATTCTACTCTCAGGATCATATAATGAACCTTCACGACTCAGACCTACTGCAATCTCAGGCTTACATCGACGGCAAGTGGTGTGACGCTAACAACAAGTCCACTGTAGCCGTGAGCAATCCGGCTAACAACGAAGAGATTGCTCAGCTGGCCAATTGCGGTGCCGACGAGACAGAGCGCGCGGTAGCCGCCGCTGATGCCGCCTTGCCCGCCTGGCGAGCCAAGACAGCCAAGGAGCGTGCTCAGGTGATGCGTCGTTGGTATGAGCTGATGATGGAACACCAAGAAGATTTGGCTGTTATCCTGAGCACCGAGCAAGGCAAGCCCATGGCAGAAAGCCGCGGTGAGATCGCCTACGCCGCCAGCTTTTTTGAGTGGTTTGGTGAGGAAGCCAAGCGCGTCTACGGCGATCTCATTCCTGGCCACGGTGCTGATAAGCGCATTATGGTGATGAAACAGCCAATCGGTGTCACCGCAGCTATCACCCCTTGGAACTTCCCCTCCGCCATGATTACCCGCAAAGCGGGCCCTGCACTTGCAGCTGGCTGCACCATGGTGCTGAAGCCGGCCACCGAAACCCCCCTCTCGGCGCTTGCCCTAGCGGTACTGGCAGAACGCGCGGGTGTACCGGCCGGGGTGTTTAATGTGGTGTGCGGTAAGCAGTCATCAGCGATTGGCGGAGTGCTCACTTCATCCCCTATCGTGCAAAAGCTCACCTTTACCGGCTCTACCGCCATTGGTAAATTGCTAATGCAGCAGTGCGCCTCCACGGTTAAAAAAGTGTCGATGGAGCTGGGTGGAAATGCCCCGTTCTTGGTGTTTGACGATGCCGATGTCGACGCGGCTGTCGCTGGAGCCATGGCGTCAAAATACCGCAACACTGGCCAGACTTGCGTCTGCACCAACCGCTTCATTGTACAAGACGGTGTGTATGAGGAGTTCAGTGCAAAGCTCGCCAAAGCGGCCAGTGAACTGCAAGTTGGCGCAGCTGACAGCGGTGCCACGCAACAGGGACCACTGATCAACCAAGCAGCCGTCGATAAAGTGCAAGAACATATCGACGATGCGCTGGCCAAGGGCGCACGTGTACTCACTGGCGGTAAACCGCATGCGCTGGGTGGTTTATTCTATGAGCCCACGGTGCTGGCGGACGTCACCAAGGACATGGTGGTTACTCACGATGAAACCTTTGGCCCAGTCGCGCCTATCTACCGCTTCACTGAAGAGGCAGAAGGTATAGCCATGGCCAATGACACGGAGTTTGGTTTGGCTGCGTATTTTTACGCGCGCGACATCAATCGCGTGTGGCGTGTGGCTGAAGCACTAGAAACCGGCATTGTCGGTGTCAACGAAGGGATCATCTCCACAGAAGTAGCCCCCTTTGGCGGTGTTAAAGAATCGGGGGTGGGTCGCGAAGGCTCCAAATACGGTATCGATGATTTTCTCGAAATCAAATACGTCTGCTTGGGTGGCGTGCAGTAATTCTTAAGCATTGAGTGCGTGAGCGCAACACGCACTTTTTTACCTGAGCTTGGAGCCAAACATGAGCGAGCACCCCACCTCTCGACTACCGGGCTTTCGCAAGCTCAGCCCTTCTGATCGACTCCAAGCTGTAGCAGAATACGCCAGCCTAGACAGTGATCAAGCTGCTTTGCTGCAAGGTGGCGCTCTCCCCTTAGGCACGGCTGATGCCATGGTAGAAAATCTGATCGGTTGTTTTGAGCTACCGCTCGGTGTGGCCACTAACTTTGTGGTCAACGGCCAAGACCGGCTGATACCCATGGCGGTTGAGGAGCCCTCTGTTGTGGCCGCCGCCTCAAATATGGCCAGACTCGTGCGCCCGCACGGGGGCTTTCAAGCTTCAACCAGCGCACCCGTAATGCGAGCCCAAGTGCAAGTGCTGCACTGCCTCGACCTACAAGCAGCGCGCAGCCAATTGTTAGACGCCAAAGCAATAATTATCGAAAAAGCCAACGCCCAAGACCCACTGCTAATGCAACTGGGTGGCGGCTGCCAGGACATCGAAGTTCAGCTGTTTGAAAATACACCCGTCGGCCCGATGCTTGTATTACACCTCTTGGTGGACGTGCGGGACGCGATGGGCGCCAACGCTGTCAATACCATGGCTGAAGCTGTGGCACCCACGGTCGAGCGCCTCTCCGGTGGCGAGGTGCGTTTGCGCATTCTCTCCAATTTGGCGGACAAGCGGCTGGCGAGCGCGAGTGTTCGCTTGCCAGTGTCGGCATTGGATATTGATAATTTCTCCGGGGAACGCGTCGCGCAAGGCATGGTAGAAGCCTGCGCCTTGGCCATCGTCGACCCCTACCGCGCCGCCACCCACAACAAAGGCATCATGAATGGCATTGACCCTTTGGTGCTGGCCACAGGCAATGACTGGCGTGCGATCGAGGCCGGTGCGCATGCCTACGCCGCGCGCAACGGTCACTACACAGCGTTGACTCGCTGGGAACGGGCCGACAACGGAGATTTACTCGGCAGCATCGAGCTGCCGATGGCCTTGGGTTTAGTCGGAGGCGCCACCAAAAGCCATCCGGCGGCACAGGCGGCACTTGCAGTGCTCAAAGTAGAATCAGCCGCCGAACTTGCGCAGCTTGCTGCAGCACTAGGGCTCGCACAAAACATGGGGGCCTTGCGCGCCTTGGCCACCGAAGGTATTCAACGCGGTCATATGGCGCTGCATGCCCGCAATATTGCAGCGGCTGCAGGCGCAACTGGCGGCGAGCTAGACGCCCTCGCAGCATCGCTTTGCGACGGCCAAGGGGTTGATCTCGGCCGAGCAACATCGCTACTGCAACAACTGCGGCTGCACAGCGAGTAATCTAGTTTATCTCCAGAAACTGTCTTAGCTGATCGTTGAACGCCGGGTGTGAGGTTATAGTGTTGTGCGTAGCGTTCGGTGCTACCCACACTTGAGCATGGTCTAATACCTTTTCGAGCACGTTGGTGTGCTGGGCGGGAATAACTTTGTCATGTTCTGCCCGCATTATTTTGCTCGGAATCTTGACTGAAGCGGCATAGAAGGCAGCATCAAATTTATCTCTAATTAAGGCCTTTACCGGAAACCACGGATAGTGTGTCTGCGCCACGGATGCAATGCTGTCGTAAGGTGTAATCAAAACTAGGCTGCGCAGTTTGCGCTGACTTGCCAGATACAGCGCAACACCAGACCCCAGGCTACGCCCTGCTGCCGACACACTTTGGTGTCTGCCTTCAAGGGCATCATAGAGTGTCAGGGCGTCGCTGTAGAGCGCCACTTCGCTGGGAGAGCCCGTGCTGTTTCCGTAGCCCCGATAGTGCATTAGGTAAACCGTGTGATGCTCCAGCGCATCGGGCCAAGTGCCTGCATTGTTACTGACTGTCTCTGCATTACCGCCAAAATACAGCACAGCTTTTTCTCTTCCGGGATTGATCACCGCAATTTCCAAGGTCTGCTCGTCACTCAACAACCATTCCTGAGGCAAGCCGTGATCGACAGCAGGCGTGGGAAAATACAGTAATTCGCGCTGAAAAATAGACAGGCTGATTGCGGCTAGCAGGTAGCAGCCGACGGCAAAAGCCAAGACAATCTTCATCTCTAATTCGTCGCGTCTGGCTCTTCAGGCACAAGCGCCTTGAGCTCGGCTTCAACTTGTTTGAGTTGCTCTGAGTCGGCTGCACGGGCCACCAGGTTGGTGCCAAATTTACCCGCTTCGGCAAAAGGGTAACTGCCGATACCTACGT
>JBMYWE010000224.1:0-4940 GCA_049607125.1 Granulosicoccaceae bacterium
GAAGAATGGTTGGCGCCGTCATCGGCTCTACACCAACACGTCCACGAATTCCGTCCGTACCAAAGAATTTTTTGCTCATACCTATTTAGCCCTCTTGTCCGAGGCCAGTGAAACCTTCACGCGCTCGAACCGCCCAATCAAATGAATACTCTAGTCGATGGCACTTTGCGCCATCTCGTTGACGGCGTTAAAAATCATCAACGCTTCAACTGTTTCTTGCACGTCGTGCACACGTACGATATTCGCCCCACGCTCCACCGCCATTAAGGCCATGGCCACACTACCAACCATCCGCTTATCCACCGTCGCATCGAGCAGCGTTCCGATGGTGCCTTTACGCGAAGCACCGAATAAAAGCGGCAACTGCAACTCAGATAGCTCTTTCAATTTAGCAACCAGTTGCAAATTGTGCTCCAGAGTCTTTCCAAACCCAAAACCAGGATCAATTAGCAGTCGCTCACGGGCGATACCTGCTTCACAGCAAACATCGCACCTCTGACTTAAAAAATGAGCAATTTCCTGAATAATGTCAGTATAGACAGGTGATGCCTGCATCGTTTGAGGATCACCTTGCATATGCATTAAACACACGGCCGCATCCGTTTCGGCCGCAGCTTCGAGTGCTCCCGGCAGTCTCAAAGCCCTCACATCATTGATAAACGTAGCGCCAGCGGCACACGCCTGACGTATCACTTCCGCCTTGCTTGTATCGACCGAAATCACCACATCCAGAGTGTTCGCGATCTGTTCAATCGCTGGAATCACCCGCTCTAGCTCTTGCGCTTCAGAGACTTCAGCTGCGCCTGGACGAGTTGACTCTCCGCCGACATCGATAATGCTCGCCCCCGCCTCGACCATCGCCACCGCGTGATCGAGCACCGCGTCACTACCGGAGTGAACGCCACCGTCGGAAAATGAATCCGGCGTCACGTTCAATATCCCCATGACTTGCGGACGAGATAAATCCAAGCTGCGTGAGCCACACCTCAAGGACGATTTCATATTACACACCCCATTAATACATCACCCAAACGAAACAAGGCGAGCTAGTTAGCTCGCCTTGTGCTTGAAACGCCAACAGCTCTAGTGCTGTTCGGCAGGCCCTGACAGAGGAGGATCATCGGGCTTTTGCTGAGAGGACGGCCCAGTGGCATCCGTATTAGCAGCACCCGCCCCGCCACCCTGGTCAGACGGAGGCGGCTCATCACTCCAGTCGGCAGGCGGCCCTGGCTGACGTCCTTCCATAATCGCATCGATCTGGGCAACGTCGATGGTCTCATACTTCATCAACGCATCGGACATCACGTGCAGCTTGTCCATGTTGTCGCGCAAGATCTGCTCGGCCTGCTGGTAGTTGCGATCGATCACCGCTCGCACTTCCTCGTCAATGGTTTTGGCTGTCGCGCCAGAAATGCCAGACGGAGCAGAAGTAGACCGACCCAAGAAAGGCTCGCCCTGCTCTTCGCTGTAAGACAACGGCCCCAGCTTGTCAGACAGACCCCACTTAGTGACCATATTGCGCGCCAGCTCGGTGGCACGTTCAATATCGTTGGAAGCACCTGTGGTAACCGCATCATCGCCAAAGATAAATTCTTCCGCGATGCGTCCGCCGTACAAAGTGGCGATCTGGCTCTCGAGACGACGGCGACTGTGGCTGTAACGGTCTTCCTCGGGCAAGAACATCGTCACGCCCAGAGCGCGGCCGCGAGGGATGATGGTGACTTTATAAACTGGGTCGTGCTCGGGCACCAATCGGCCGACGATGGCGTGACCGGCCTCGTGATAGGCCGTCAGCTTGCGCTCGTCTTCACTCATCACCATGGACTTGCGCTCGGCACCCATCATGATTTTATCTTTGGCTTTTTCAAACTCTTCCATGGTCACTGTACGGCTGTTGCCGCGCGCTGCAAAAAGTGCAGCTTCATTGACCAAGTTGGCGAGATCAGCCCCGGAAAACCCCGGTGTACCACGCGCAAGCAAGTCGGCACGCACATCGTCGTCGACCGGCACCTTACTCATATGGACGCGCAAAATCTGCTCTCGGCCGCGCACATCGGGCAGAGGCACAACCACCTGGCGATCAAATCGACCGGGGCGCAACAAGGCGGGATCAAGAACGTCAGGACGGTTGGTGGCGGCGATGACGATAACGCCCTCATTACCTTCGAAACCATCCATTTCTACGAGCAATTGATTGAGCGTTTGCTCGCGCTCGTCGTGACCGCCGCCAACACCAGCGCCGCGGTGACGACCGACGGCGTCGATCTCGTCAATAAAGATGATGCACGGTGAGTGCTTTTTAGCTTGCTCGAACATATCGCGAACACGCGACGCACCCACACCAACAAACATTTCAACGAAGTCGGACCCAGAGATAGTGAAAAATGGCACTTTGGCCTCACCGGCAATGGCTTTGGCCAGCAAAGTTTTACCTGTACCCGGAGACCCAACCATCAAAATGCCACGAGGGATCTTGCCGCCAAACTTTTGAAACTTGCCGGGATCGCGCAGGAACTCGACCAATTCACCGACTTCTTCTTTGGCTTCGTCAACACCGGCTACATCAGCGAAAGTCACTTTGACTTGGTCTTCACCGAGCATGCGCGCTTTACTCTTGCCAAATGACATGGCGCCACGACCGCCGCCACCGCCCTGCATCTGGCGCATGAAGAAGATCCAGACTCCGATCAACAAGAGGAAGGGGAACCAACTGATGAAAATCTGCATCAGCACGCCGGTTTTTTCGGGTGCCTTGGCACTGATGGCAACATTGGAATCAAGCAACACGCCGATTAAAGCGGTGTTGTCCGTCTCTGGGCTGTAAGTCCTGAAGGCGGTGCTCGAGGTGGTGAGACCTGAGATCTCTCGCCCTTCCATGGTGACAGCCTGAATCTGTCCAGACTCAACCTGAGACATAAATTCAGAGTACGGGACTTCTACGCCAGCGTAGCGCTGACCGCCCAAGTTGTTGAAAACTGACATTAAAATGACAGCAATGACAACCCAAAGTAGGACGTTTTTTAATAAATCGTTCAATGCACTTCCTCAACGAGGTTCACTTTGTGTAGCGGATTAAAACAGCTCGGCATGCTTGCGCGGCCGAAAATGGCCCCGACTGTCCCCAGATCATTCAACTATTGATCCGGAATTTGATTTTTCAAGGGGTACGCGGCATTGCGTAATGCTTGAACCTTACACCAGAATCCTATGCCTTGCCATGACATACAATTCGCGGCTTCTATCTCTGGACGCCTTGGGCTTTCGGGTTTTGACACTCTTAAAGTGCGTGCGCAACTCGCGCATCAACTCCTCGAAACCCTCGCCCTGAAACACTTTCATCAACAATAGCCCGTCGGGCTTTAAAATTTGGAGTGCCATATCGACAGCAAGTTCCACCAAGTACATCGACCGAGGTTGATCAATACTTGCCTGCCCAGTGACATTTGGTGCCATATCCGAGATAACGGCGTCCGCCAGCTCACCGTTCAGAGCCGACATAATTTGATCAAAAACAGCCTGTTCGGTGAAATCGCCCAGAACAAACTCCACGCCAGCAAATCCGTCCATGGGTAGGATATCACTGGCCACGATAGTGCCGTTGTCACCGAGCTTGTCACTGAGGTACTGCGTCCAACCACCCGGTGCAGAACCCAGCTCCACCACCCGCTGACCTAGCTTAAAGAGCTGATCTCGTTCGTCCATCTCAATGAGCTTATAGACCGCGCGCGAGCGGTAGCCATCTTTTTGCGAGCGCGCGACAAATTCATCGTCAAAGTGCTCTTTAAGCCAGCCCGCACTGCTCTTACTGCGTGCCATGAGGATTTCCTCGTCAATCTGTTGTGGTTCTGTCGATCGCAAGTGGTGCAGCGTGCTATAGTCGCCCACCCACCAGCACAGGAACCGTCCATGTCTTTGCAGGCCAACCAAGTTCGCCATTTGCGCTCCCTCGCTCACCATCTCAAACCCATTGTCTGGATTGGGCAAAAGGGAATCAGCGACGCCGTATTGGTCGAGCTGGATCAAGCGTTGGAATCGCACGAGCTAGTCAAAGTAAAAACCGGCAGCAAATGTGATCAAGAGACGCTAGACACTTTATGCGAAAAAGGTCGTGCCGAGTTGGTGTCTTCTGTCGGTGGCAAAGTCTGCTTATTCAGACGCAACCACAAGAAACCCAAAATAACGCTGCCGCCGGCCAAGTAGCTCAACGGCAGCGATGACCGACTAAGCGAGGTAAGAGATCGCCTCAATCTCGTACTCTTTTATTCCGCCGGGAGTTTTCACCTCCACCTCATCACCCTCTTCCTTGGTAATGAGTGCACGTGCCACCGGAGAGTTCACCGAGATACGCCCTTCTTTGATATCCGCCTCGTCGTCACCGACGATTTGGTAGGTCACCTTGCTGTCTGAATCGAGGTCAATCAGGTTCACCGTGGAACCAAAGACAACTTTGCCGTTGGCGTTGAGCTCGGTCACGTCGATAACCTGCGCGTTGGAGAGCTTGCCCTCGATCTCCTTGATCCGGCCTTCAATAAAGCTCTGCTGCTCACGCGCTGCGTGATACTCAGCGTTTTCCTTCAGATCGCCGTGTGCACGCGCTTCCGCGATCGCGTCGATGACGCGCGGGCGCTGGGTCTGCTTGAGATCGACGAGTTCTTCGCGCAGCAAATCGGCGCCGCGCTTAGTCATAGGTACTTTATTCATGATCAGTTTCCGTACATTGCTTGGATGCGGAACACTTCTGCAGCGGCCGAGTGGCCGAGCGAGTTGCCGATCGCGCCACCGCCAGTAATTGTGGTGGTGTAGGCGATCTTCCGCTGAAGAGCTTCACGACGAATATAGTAGGAATCTGCAATCGCTGCGGCACCTTCGGTGGTGTTGATAATTAAATCGACCTCGCCGTTGATGATGCTGTCGAGGATGCTCGGGCGCAAGCCAGAGTT
>JBMYWE010000225.1:0-2435 GCA_049607125.1 Granulosicoccaceae bacterium
GCAGGAGCCAGTGACGGACTAGGCTTTCGCTCACGCAGCCGCGGGGACGACCCTATGCCCGACAGCACAGGCACCGCCCTACATGCGCTTGATTTACTGTTCCATGCCACAGGCGAGCGCCAGTGGGAGTCCGCCGCCGATGGGATACTGGCCACTCAAGCAAGCGAGTTGACTGAGTCGCCGTGGCGCTGGGCGTGGTTACTGCACCAATGGCGCAACCAACGAGACGGGGAAATCTCCCCCAGTCAGTGGGCCGCCAACGGCCAAGTGAGCATCAATGCGCACCGCGATGGAGGTGATATAGTCGTTAAGCTCAACATAGCCAAAGGCTGGCACCTGCAGTCGGCCAAGCCGTCGCACCCTGACCTCATCGCCACCAAACTCTACCTAAATGACGGCACAGCTGTATCAGCTAAAGCGCGCCCAGGTGCCGAAATGGTGGCCACAGGCATCAAGAATACGCCCATGTCCTTATACAGCGGAGCTCAGACCCTGCTCGTCGACACGAGCGATTCAGCTGGCCCCATCTCGCTCAGGCTTCAAGCATGCGACGACAAGCTCTGTCTACCACCTGAAACAGTACAGCTAGGCTATTTGCGATAACCCTATTCTGGGGAAAGCGCCCGTACCTCGGGAGTCGGCGTGAGCTCGTAGAGATCATTGGAGGTGTGCCGCATCCACACCTTGAAGGAACGTCGATAGCGACCCAAGCGTTGGACACTTGCGGCGTCGTCGGGAAGAGCAAATCGGGTATTGCTAAAAACACGCTTGCCTGCAACAAACACTTCCGCGGGCTCAAGTTCGCGGGTCAGATGCTCTCGAATAATCAACTCAGCTTCCGGCAGATACCACATGGCATGTCTAGACGCATTGGCGTTTAAAATCAAAACCGTGCCCTCACCTGTTTCGTTGCTGACCGACCGAACTTTCTCAATCAACGCCAAAGGCGGTGATTGACTGTTCAAAGACTCACTCAACGTAGGAAGAGATGAAGCCAATGCCGCCACCAATAACGCATACTGCAGCTTATTGTTAAAGACAGTAGACTGAGCACCCAGCAGAGCCAGTAAAACAAAGAACGGCATGATGGGCAGGTAGAAACGGATGTGCGGTGGCACCACCATCACGACGATCAAAAAATAAGCCATGGCAAACAAAAGTAAATACCCGAGATAACGACTCGAACGCTTAATCCGCTGTTGGTAGTGTTTTGTTCTAGTGAGCAACACCGCACAGCATATGACATACACCAAGGTGTAAAAGCTACCGGCGTAAGTCCACTCTGCAGTATCTTCATACCAGGGGTTAAGCTCCGTGCCTAACTTGGCAAGCGCCGCGCCCACGCTATCCGGATACCAAAGGTTTAACCCCAACCCAAAATAACCCAGTGACCCTACATGCACCCCACCGCGTTTTGCCGTCTGCAATACATCGATGCCATCCGCCAATAAAGGGGAGCCGCTGGCAGAGTCAAAATGCGTTTTGAATCGAATGATCTGATTAAAATACGTCATCCAACCCGTGCCATCGAGATTGTATTGCGAGTAGATTGTTGGCAGCAGCCAGGCCAAGTTAACTACCGTAAACACGGCAACCGCACGGACACAGTCCTTGATGGCTAGCCGAAAATAGAGCATCGAAGAAAAAAACAAAAAAATGGCCAACAAGCCATACTGCGGGCGAATACCTACGCTCAAGGCCAGCATCGCACTGAATAGCATAAACACACCCGGGCGAGCACCACGAGCATAATACAAGGCGAGTAACAAACAAGAACTCAAAGCAGCGGCAGCCACTGAATCACTCATCAGTTGACTCGATGTCATCCACACACCGGGGCTTATCGCTAACACTATAGCGCCTACAGCTGCAGCGCGTGGCGACAAAAACAAGTCAAAGATGCGCCGCCACAGAATAACAAATGCAGCCCCGCCACACGCAGATGCCAACGCCAGCGACAGTGGGATATCATCCACAAAATAATGGACAAATCGCGCTAGAAAAACAAACAACGGCGCCCCAGGCGGATGAGGCATATCCAACGCCACGTTAAACTCACGCACCGCCAGGGCATAGTTCACTGCATCGTAGTCATTGAGGTATGTATCAGACGCTAGGAAGTAACCTAAAAAGGCGGAAAAAAACAAAAAAAGATCAAATCGCAGCGTACCCGCCGGGTTGATGATCGACACCAATCGATCCCGAAACCTCTGAGGTTGATGCCCCAGTTGCACGTCAACGCGCCTAATTTCTTCGACAGGGCCACCCGCCCCACTAGCTTGTATAGCATCCATTCAACCCACCACAATCGCCATGCGCTGGCGTATCAGTTATAAGCGCGCCCCACTGAAGAACGCTCTATTAACCGTCTATTGGCATTTCAACAGCAAATCAGATGATTTAAATAGGGGGTTTTTCCTTGATAAGCCAAGACT
>JBMYWE010000225.1:2445-4940 GCA_049607125.1 Granulosicoccaceae bacterium
AGGCTTTACGGATAGTTTGCGCAAGAATAAAAGTACAAGTCGAAAAATCGAGCAAATTGATGGTTAGAAGTCTCAGTATTTTACATACGGCGGGATCGGCTGGGGAAATGCTTCGCTACCTCAGCAAAGCACTCCCATCAAACAGCTACGCAGCATCTCGACAAGCTTCGCCTTCAGTGCCTTGTACAGGGAGCGCCAGACGAAACTCAGTTCCACTTTCGCTGGTTTCACTCACCTCCAAAACACCGTTGTGTCTCTGCACAATGCCATGACAAAGAGACAGACCCAATCCCGTACCTTCGCCGACAGGTTTGGTGGTGTAGAAGGGGTCAAAAATTTTATCGATGACGTCAGAGGCAATGCCAGGGCCTGTATCTCTAACACGCAACACGGCATAGCCGTCCTCTACCTGCGTAGATAGGCTCAGATCACCTTTCCCGGCCATAGCCTGCGACCCGTTTTTGATAAGGTTTAACATGACCTGCTTGATCAAGCCCGGCTGACAAATCACTGGGGGTAAATCACCTAGTGCAAGCGAGACGTTCACACCACATTTGAGCTCATTGTGGAGTATTTTAAGCGTTGACTCGACGCTGCTATTAAAATCCATAGGCTCAGTCTCTACCGAGTCTTTTCGGGCAAACTCATTTAAGTTGACAATAATATCTTTGACGCGTGTTAAACCCTCCTTGGACTCACTGACCAACGCCCGAACATCCTCCATGACGTAATCAATGTCCAGATCCGCTCCTACCTCATCAATCTGCTGCCTCAAGTCAACGCCTACTGATAAATCGGCCTCGTCTATTAGAGAAACAAACTTCCCGTGAAGGTCCAACATTCTCGTCATATCGTCGACGTATTCATTGAGCGGCTTGAAATTACCCATCACATAAGCGACAGGGTTGTTGATTTCATGTGCGATACCCGCTGCGAGCTGACCTAAGGAAGCGAGTTTTTCTGAGTGATACAACGCGTTTTTGGTCGTAGACAATTCGTCAAGCGTAAACTTCAACCGCTTGTATTGCCGCTTTAATTGACTATCCGCCTGCTTGCGCTCGAACAAAAGCCCAAATTGCTCGCTCGATTTCTCAATCAAGCGAACAAGATCAACGGACACGGCATCCAACCCGTCGGCTGGCAGCCAGCATTCCACTAAGCACATCGTCCTGCCAAAACTGCGTAGCGGGTAAATGAAGCGCCCAGAAACCTCGCAACCTAGTGCCTCACCCGCGGCAATATGAACGGGATCATCTGGTTGGATTTGCAATTGCAACCTTGCCTCCTTGACAACTTGGTGTAGCTGAGGAGAATCGGGAACCAAATTATTATCTAGCCATGCGGTTGCATCAATACCCTCGGCCTGATAGGAAACACTGCTCCGTCTGAGGCTACCGTTACGCCTCACCACGACCACACTAACCATCACGGCGTTTGTCAGTTGTCCGGTAGCGGAAGCCAGCTCAGCCAAGCATTCGCTAAGCTTCATTTCCAATCGAGAGAATCTCGCAATCGCCGACAACAAAGCGGTCTCAGCTTGATGCCGGAACTGCGTACCTGTTATCAGGGAAAAAGTCTGCATTTCCGCAGACAACTGTCCTTTCAAACGATCTTCTGAGTCTATTCCTGGGTGGAGTACCGCATTGACACCAAGCTCATTCACCAAATAAGAAGCAGCGACTCGGTTGTCTTCTGCACAGACAATAATCCTGACGGTTTGGTTGTGCATTGTTTCGCGAACAGTGCGCGTTAGTCTCTCCAAATCTTCTAGAGAATCCTCGGACACCGAGAAGATAATAACGGCGGTACCTTCGTTTCTACGAAGGTGTTTCAGCGCTTTTTTCCCATTCATCATCGCAAGCACTTGAAAAGAGGAAAACTCTGAACTTTGGTTCAGTTTTTCAAAGGCCATTTGCCATGAAGACTCACTGTTACTCACATATAAAATGTACTGAGAAACACCCATTTAACCCAACCTTGTATTCCCACATGTTGAGACACCAGCGACAGTTTGTTTTTAAACTAAAGATTTATCTTAAACGACCGTTTTACGGTTATATTTTGGAGGAGAAAAACATGCCGATACGCCTAATTTACTACTCTCGCGCTCTGAACAAAATGTCTCTGCAAGATATTCAGAACATTTTAACCACCGCTCGAGAGAACAACTCAAGCCAAGGCATCTGCGGCATGCTTTGCTATGAATCCAACTGGTTTTTACAAACGCTCGAAGGTGAACGAGATGCTGTGAACGAGCTTTTCTTAGAAATCGCAGATGATGTGCGTCACGACGACGTTGTCATTATCAGTTACGAATACATAGACGAGTGCATTTTTCCTGATTGGCATATGGGCTACTCCGCCAATAGTGGTGCTGTATCAGACTTGCTCAAATCCTTCGGTCACGCAGACTTCGAACCGGAACAGCTCTCACCCAGCCAAGCCTTGGAGTTTTTGCAGACAATGTCTTTTCAACAGAACGATGAAGCCGCGTA
>JBMYWE010000226.1:0-4916 GCA_049607125.1 Granulosicoccaceae bacterium
ATTTCAACATCGCAGATACAACAAAGCCCAGCAAGTTGCCGGGCTCTGTCGTTTTTGTTTTTGGCGGAGAGAGAGGGATGATTCGTCGCTGGCTCCTCACCCCTTCGGGGTCGCACTCCGTGCGATGCGGCGCTCGTACCTCGCTTGTCGAACCCTCTATCGGGCTCTCATCCCTCTCATTTCAACATCGCAGATACAACAAAGCCCAGCAAGTTGCCGGGCTCTGTCGTTTTAGATTTTGGCGGAGAGAGAGGGATTCGAACCCTCGATACGTTTGACCGTATACACACTTTCCAGGCGTGCTCCTTCAGCCACTCGGACACCTCTCCTGAAGCCTTACTGCATGCAGCGCGACTAAGCGATCAAGTGTAACGCGATTTTCTAAGTAGATTCAAGACATCGTCGGATGGTTTTCTGGGCCATACCATCAAAAAATTGCGGCAAGCTCTATCCGAGGGTTGCTCTAGCTAAGCTTGCCCTTTTGTTGAGTCTGGTTTAACGGCAGATCGTAACTTGGCAGACGTTCGGCCAAAAAAGCGTAGTTCCGTCGGGCAGTGTCCATCGCCTCGCGCTCGCAGCGCAATCGCAGAAAGGCTTCGTCGTGGTCTGGGAAGTCCGTTGGGTGGATGTGGTCGTCGATCCAAGGTGGCACAAACAGTGAGTCGCCGTACTGCTCACCCGCCCGATTGAGGCTGAGGAAGTACACTTGGTTTTCCACAGCACGGGCCTGGGCGAAGGCGTGCCAGCTGCTAAACGAGGGATCTCGATAGTAGGCGCCCATGTGCAGGATCAGGTCTACGCCGTGCTGCAACACCAGCTGCCGACAGAGTTCAGGTGGGCGAATATCAAAACAAATAATCGGCGCAATACGAAAACCCTGCACCTCAAACACCAGTAATTCGCCGCCAGCTCGGAAGTACTCTTGCTCCATTGAGGCACCAAATTGCGCGAGGTGCAGCTTGTCGTAGTAGCCTATCAGTACGCCGTCGGGGCCAACCACCGCCGAGCAGATACGACACTCGCCTTCGCTGACTCGGCGAGCGAAGCCGTAGACAATGGTGGTCAGGTGCTCTCTGGCCAGCTTCGACCACTGTTGGTATGAAGGCCCATCGAGGCCTTCGGCCACTTGATCAAGCGCCTCGAAGCTCAGCCGTGAATAGTCGATGCTACTCAGCTCGGGCAAGACCACCAGATCAACAGCGGCTTTCCGCAATTGCGCTGCCACTCGGGCAGTACTCGCCTGCAGGTGACAGTTGCGAGTGGCTGCATCAGGGGTCTGAGGTATCGCTAGCTGGCAGGCCAGCAGCTCCAGGTGCTGACCGCTCATCACTTAGGTATCTTTGCGCGGTGTGTAGATACTGCTCGGAAAGGCGGTTACCACGCCGTCACCGCTCGCTTCCGTGACTTTGGGTGTTCCGCGCTGCTTGACCTGATCTATACGAATCACGGCATGCATGGGGATCATGGTTTGCTCTACCCCGTCGAATTCCGTTTTGAGCTTTTCCTCAGAGGGGTCGACCAACACCGCACTGGATTTATTGAACACCAAACCACGCAGCACGACAAAGCCGTAGAGCTCTCCCTGAAAGACTTCTTCGGCGTAAATATCGTACTGACGCTGGTTTTCACCCATAAAGCGCACGTGGAAAAGGGAGTCTTTGGACATATTTTCTCGCTTGATTCTTGTCTAGTTTCGACGGCGTTTTGCCTGTGGCTTTTGTGGTCTGCGCGGCGGTTTTTGCTTGACCAAAGTCAGATCATCGCCACTCGCTTTGTATCCCAACGCCTTGAGAAAATCGCGCAGATCGTCACCGTCTAGGAAGCGATGGCGACCGCGACCTAGCCCTCTGGGCAAACTCACAGGGCCATACTGCAGGCGGATCAAGCGGCTGACCTCCACCCCTTGTGACTCCCACAATCTGCGCACCTCGCGGTTGCGCCCTTCGCGCAGGGTCACATGGAACCAATGGTTACTGCCCTCGCCCCCCGCTTCATCAAGGGTCTCAAAACTGGCAGGGCCATCTTCTAGTTCCACCCCGTCGAGCAGGCGCTGCATCATGTCGCGATCCACTTGTCCGCGAATCCGCACAGCATATTTACGCTGAACTTCAAAGGAAGGATGCATCAACCGATTGGCCAACTCGCCATCGTCGGTAAACAACAATAAACCGCTGGTGTTGACATCCAAACGACCGACCGAAACCCAGCGCGCTCCCTGCACACGAGGCAGATGAGCGAACACTGAATCCTCTTCGCGCTCGGCCTTGCGACTGCACACTTGACCCACCGGCTTATGGTAGAGGATCACGCGTGTGCGTGGGCCGCGGTCAGAGGCGAGCACCCGGTAGTGAATACCTTCTAGCGTCACTTGATCGCCATCGCCTGCTTGGTCGCCCAGCTTGGCCAACTGCCCATTGACCGACACCTTGCCGTCGGCGATCAAAGCCTCGAGCCCCCGACGCGAACCGAGCCCAGCAGACGCCATCAATTTTTGTAGTCTTTGCCCCATAAGAAGTAGGCACCATCTAAAAGCCGAGTATAGTAACAGCACTTCATTCATCACCCTACGACACAATTCATCATGAGCAGCAACGATCGCCCTTTTCTCCCCCTCAACATAGCCGTGCTAACCGCCTCTGATTCGCGCACAGAAGCCGACGACATATCGGGCAAATTGCTGGTGGATCGATTGGAAAGCGTGGGCCATAGTTGCTGCGACAAAGTCGTGGTGCCAGATGACATCTACCAGATCCGGGCAGTCGTCTCGCGCTGGATTGCCGACCCCAACGTGGACGCGGTGATCACCACTGGCGGCACCGGTATCACCGGACGCGATGGCACTCCTGAAGCAGTGCAGCCTTTGCTAGACAAAGAAATCAGTGGCTTCGGCGAGATGTTCCGCTACCTGTCCTACCAAGACATTGGTAGTTCAACGCTGCAGTCGCGCGCGCTGTGTGGCGTCTCCAACGGCACCTATCTATTTGTGCTGCCTGGCTCAAGCAGTGCCTGTGCCACCGCGTGGGATAAGCTGATCGTCTCGCAGCTGGACAACCGCACTTTGCCCTGCAACTTAGTGATGCTGATGCCACGTCTCAAGGAGAAGTAAGCACCCTCCACTGCTGACACAGTCGCGGCGAACGCTGAAACATAAGTCATCTGATGAGTTCGTCTCTATAAGAATGATCTCTTGCCCGCGCGGCTCAGAATTTGCCATCCAACAGGCATGCAGAAATTTGAACGGATTCGAATCTCTTGCCTGCTCGCTGCGCTCGTGGCGCCGCTTGTCGTGCAAGCAACACAGACGGATATTCCCAGCTTTGTCGATCGGGCTGGCCAGCGGGTTCAGCCAGCGGGACTGAGCGATGACCCGCTAAGTCACCAACAGTGGCACCTCGACGCACCGCCTACTGAGATCGCAGGCACGGGGCTAAGAGACGCTCTGGACACGCCGAGACAGCTCGAGAGCGTCGTGGTGGCGTTAGTGGATACGGGTGTGCTGCCCTCGCACACCGATATGGGCGAACTGCTTCCAGGCTATGACTTTGTTAGCGATGTACTCGCGGCCAATGACGGGGATGGACGCGACGATGACCCCTCTGATCCGGGTGATTGGATCACTCAGGCCGAGATTGAAGACGGTACGTTTAACGCCGACTGCGCAGTGGGCAACAGCAGTTGGCACGGTACCGCAGTGGCCGGCATTTTAGCGGCCAACACGGACAATATGCTCGGCATAGCTGGCGCGGCACCCATGGTGAAAATACTGCCGGTGCGGGTGATGGGGCGCTGCGGCGGGACTGTCACCGATTTGATCGCCGGGGTGCGCTGGGCGGCGGGCCTAGCAGTGGCCAATGTCCCCCTCAACCCAAACCCAGCTTCAGTCATCAACCTCAGTCTGGGCTATCACGGCCGCTGCAGTTCAGCGATGCAAAGCGCCATTCGCGACGCCCGAGCTGCAGGCGCAACGGTGGTGACGGCCATTGGTAACGGCGGTATTTCACTGGCCTCAGAACCCTACTCTCCCGCTTCTTGCGCGGGCGTAATCAGCGTCGCAGCCGCCACGCGAGGCGGCAACTTCGCCCAGTACAACAACCGAGGTGCTGCAATTGATATTCTCGCTCCCGGTGGGGTACCAGGCGCTGGGTTAACAACACTGGACGATGGTGGCACCCGCAGCGCGCGCAACGACAGCCTTTTTCAAGCGCGATACGGCTCCAGTATCGCGACTCCGTTAGTCAGCGCCACCGCCGCGATGATGCTCGCCGCCAACCCCCTGCTCGAACCACACCAAATAGAGGGCCTGTTAGTCGAATACGCACGTGCTGTCTCGGACGAGAGTCAGTGCATTGAGCACAGTTGCGGCGGGGGTCTGCTCGATGCTCGACTGGCAGTCCATGCGGCTGCTACCACCGATGTACGTGAACTGCGCATTGACGATGAATTGCTTAGCAGCGGTGGCGGAGGCGCTCTGCATCCCGTCCTACTTCTGTTGCTGCTGTTGCACCAGAGAGGCGTCCACAAAATCGCCCAGCTCGTGCAGCACTGCCGTGGCGAATTGCCCCGGCGCCAGCGCAAAACAGAGCTCTAACTCAAGCCGATCGGCCGACCACTGCCACTGCATCTCTTGAGGCAGCATGCGCAACGCACGCCGCTCGGCACGCAGCCCATTAGCCTCTAAACCAGCCGCCAGCGCCAGCTCTCGCTCACCCAGCCAGTCGCGTTCGCGGGCTTGGGCTACACCCTCTTTTACCGCTTCACCTCTACCCCACAGCGGGCCCGTAATATGGATATCCTGCTGCTGTAGTCGCGCGGCGATCTGAGCGTCGCCTGATTCCAGGGGGAAGACACTGCCACTACCGGCGAGGTTCAGCACATCGCCTTCGACGGCAGTGCACCAGCTACCGTCGAGCACACGC
>JBMYWE010000227.1:0-4915 GCA_049607125.1 Granulosicoccaceae bacterium
ACAGGCGGGTGGTCTTACAGCCGAAGAAGTAGCGGTCAATATAGAGCGCAAATTAGAACAATATATTCGTCAGCCCCAGGTGTCGGTCATTTTGACGAGTTTGGTCAGTCATCAGTTTTTGACTCGGGTACGCGTGACTGGGGCAATAAATAAACCCATATCATTGCCATATCGTCAGGGGATGACCGTACTAGATGTCGTGCTTGAAGCGGGTGGTCTATCAGACTTCGCCGTGCCAGCTAGAGCGCGCCTTTATCGCAAAAACGCACAGACAGGTGAGGCGAATACCATGAAGATCCGTTTGGATAAAATTATCTACAAAGGGGATTTGAGTACTAACGTCGAGCTTAAAGCGGGCGATGTACTCACAGTACCCGAACGTCGCTTCTGACCTAGTTGGCACTTTTTCTGATGTGGTACGCCGTTATTTTTTAAGAGAGCGTTGGTGTGAATATAGAAGAAACTCTCGCGATGTTTAATCGCGAAATTATTGCGCGTCGCGGAACGATGGTGCTGGCATTTATGCTAATCGCTTTAGCCATCCTCGCGTCCGGTTGGGTGTACAAGGCGAAGTATGAGTCCACCGTCACGATACTGGCTGACTCGAGCAACATCATCAAGCCTTTGCTAGAGGGCACGGCTGAAGCGACAGAAGTCACCGACCGTGCGGAGATTGCACGGGAAGTTATTTTTAGTCGCGACATCGTCGATCACGTTATTCGTAGCAATAACCTAGCGCAGGGCATCACAGATCCTGCGTCTGTTGAGCGTGTGCGATTAGAGCTCTATAAAAATACGGTTGTGGCCGATTTGCCGGGCAACAATTTTTTGATTGCATACAAGAACACTGACCCCTTGCTGGCCTATAACGTCACCAAACAGTTTGGCGATTTGTTCCTTGAACGCAGTATCAAGGAGCAGTCTCGAGAGAGTAATGAGGCTTTCGATTTTATTCAGAATCAAGTGCAGGTCTATCGCGAGAAACTGGCCGGCTCAGAAGAGCGTCTACGCGATTTTCGCTCGCGTTCAGGGTTGGGTATTGTCAGTAACTCACAAAACATCGACCAAGAGATCATCGAGCTACGCCGCAGCATCGAAAAAACAGAGCTCGATCTTCGGGAGGCCCAAGCGCAAGAAGCTTCTTTAAAAAACCAGCTTTCTGGAGAGTCAGCTTCAGTCGTTAACGTTTACCGTGCCAATAAATTTCAAGAACAAATTGGACAGCTGTTGAATGAAATAGAGCGTTTACGTCTCGACTATACAGATACGTATCCGGATATCGTCCGTTTAAAACAGCAGATAGCGGATCTGCGAGAAATGGAAGAGCGCGAACGAAGTCGGCCGAACGGCAGCCTGAGTCAACTTGCCCGTGAGCGTGCATCCGCTAGTCCAGTTTATCAACAGCTCAAGGGACAACTAGCGAAAGCTACTATTGCCGTTGAAACATTGCGTGTGCGTTTAAACCAAAAACGTTCAATGCTGCGCAAGGAGACGGATCGGGCGAGTTCTAACAACAACTTTGGTGCCCAACTCGCCGATCTAAAACGCGACTATCAGGTCAACCAAGAGATCTACCAAGACATGCTGCGTCGCCGTGAGCAAGCGCGTGTCTCGATGAACCTTGATGAGCAACAACAAGGCTTGTCATTTCGAATTCAAGAGCCTGCGGTCGTGCCAACCATTCCAAAGGGGTTGCGCTTTTTACACTTCCTAGCTGGTGGACTAGTGTTGGCAGTTCTATTGCCTCTCGGTCTATTGTTCGCATACTTAAACGTCGATCCAAAGCTTCGTCTACCGTCGACTATGCAAGACTCGCTTGGTCTGCCAGTACTGGCAGTGGTTCCTCACTACAAGGGGGCCCATGAAAGTTCTGGAATGTATCGCGGAAAATTTGTCCTCACTCTTGCCGTACTGGCTGTGGTTGCCATTTATGGCATCGCCGGTTGGGTGCGAATCACTGGGGGTACAGCGTGAACCAACAACATCAAATTGATCCTCTCGATCCGAGACACACTATGCGAAATAACGATACACGACGTATCCGAGTGGTTAGGCAAACCGCTGCCAATAGCTCAAGCCGAGAACTAGTCCGGGCAGACGCTGGCCGACGTGGTGTGGCTCGCCGACCAGCCAGTACGCCCCAGACAATCGTGCAGATGCAAGACCCGCGATTGTTCAGCAAAGCGCAGCTCGAGTATCTAAAAATTATTCATCCGCAAAGTGAAAACCGCAAATTGGTGGATACTTTTCGTGAGTTGCGTACCCGCTTGATGAGCCTGCGTAACAATCAGAATTTTACCGTGATGGTGACTTCGGTTACACCAGGCGGAGGCGGCAGTTTCGTGGCGATGAACCTTGCTGCGTCAATTGCTTTTGAGGACAGCAAAACCTCGTTGCTCTTGGATTGCAACTTGCGAGATCCTCATCTACACAAGATTTTGCAGCTCGCCAAGCTAGACAACGGCAAAGGATTGACTGATTTTCTGGCTGATCCGAGTATTGGCATTGAATCAGTTGTTCGTCCCTCGGGTATTCCGCGTATGCGCATGGTGCCAGTGGGTGGGCGTCGTGAGTCGGCGACGGAATATTTTTCATCGCGGACCATGCATGGCTTTTTTAACGAAGTGTCTCGTCGCTACCGTGATCGATACGTGATTGTCGACGCGCCGTCTATCTCTTCTTCGGCAGATGCGAAGATATTGGCAAACTTGGTCGACTACATTATTTTGGTAGTGCCTTACGGGAAAATCAGCGCGAATCAAATCGCGAGCATTTGTCACGATGTCGATCAAAGCAAATTGATTGGTACCGTTTTAAACGATGAACCATTGGCAGAAATCATTTGATGGCAACAAGACAGTACAAGCCTCGTTTTTATAGACTGGCTCTACCGCTTCTGAGCAGCATTGTCTGTTCTACAGCCTATGCTGTGGACTTTGGTACCAGTGTGATTTACCAGTATGAGTCGAGTGACAATATAGACCGCGTGGATCAAAATGCCGAGCCGGATGACGGCTCTCGTCATTCCGTTGAAGCCAGCCTCAATGCTTCGACGCGAGCGACGCAGTTGGACATGGATTTCGATTTAAACCTCTTGTTTAGTGAAGACAGCGGAGCGGACGGCGATTCCACAAGTACCGATGCGCGCGGCGGTATTTATGCGCTCTACAATATTCGGCCTGGCCAAATCTCATGGTTGTTTGCCGACTATGTGGTTCAGCAAGGCGAAGATCTAGAGTCTTTGAGCAACGCTGATGAACGCTTCCTTGCCAACTATTTTGTCACCGGTCCTTCTACTAGCTGGCGAATCACTCCCGTGGATTCGATCAACCTAGATCTGTTTTACTTGCTGGCCGACGAAGAGAGCTCTGATGAGCAAACTCGGCAGTTGGCGCTGCAAACAGATTGGAGCCATCGTTTTTCACGGCAGCACACTGTAGGTTTGCATTTCGATCGTTCCGATATCACTTATAAAGAGACCGATGACGAATTTTCGATTGTCAACACCTACGGGCGCTATGGCTACGAGCAGGGCAAGATGCGCTTTAACCTCGATGTAGGTAAAAGTAGTACCGATGAAGAAAGCGCGGATGCTATCAGTGGAAACACTGTGGCCAGCACTACCGATGAAGACTTATTCCGCGTCGGCTTTACTCGTCAAATGTCGCGTGAGTTATCACTTAATTTTGGTGCCTCACAAGTATTTACGGACGAGACCTTCAGCACCATCAGGGACCTTCAGTCCAATCTGAGCAATGGTGTTAGTACTGGCTCGGGTCCCTTCTACGAGAAGCGTGTAGCACTAGGAATTAATCGGGGTGATAGCATCTGGAATGCGACACTGAATGTCAGCAACACCGACGTGGAGTTTGTCGACGATGTCAGTCAGATAGACGATCGCGGTACGCAGCAACTGTCTCTGGAACTGGGTTATTCTCTGAGTAGTCGTTGGGGCTTGCGAGCTTCGGTTGGCCAATCTGAGATCGACTATAGCAATATTGATAGGTTCGACGAAGAGCTCGACTATAGCTTTGGAGCTTCATACCAGGTCGCCGTCTCTTGGGGAATAGCGCTCGATGCAAGCTACAGTATGGTGGAGAGCAATCGTCCCAATGACACTACCGGAACTCAAGAACAAGTTGATATCGAGGAAAACAATGTTTCTCTAAGCATTATTTGGAGTCCTCAAACGAAGCTCTCACGTCTACGTGAAAAGTATGAGCGAAAGCAAATTGAGAATGTGCTGCAGTAGCAGCTGAACGGGAAGCTCGTTTTGATTCCCCTTGGATTGATAGATGCGAATTCTGTTTTTGGTCGACGGCTATTTTCCTGGGGTGGGAGGGGCAGAAATACAAGCCCAGCTATTGGCGAAGACCTTAATTGGGCGCGGGCATGACGTTCAAGTTGTCGCCCCGCACTTACTTCCCGAACTTCCCTTAGAAGAATCTCATCACGGCGTGCCGATTAAACGAATCGGCTATCCGCACATACCCAAACTCTCCAACATCTTCTACATGATTAATTTTGCGCGGTTTTATCTAAAGCATGCTCGAGAGTACGATGCTGTGCATATTCATATGGTGCACAAGATGGCCTCAGTTGTTGCTCTGCTGCGCAACTGGGTTGATCGGCCGGTCATTGCTAAAGTGTCGGGGGCGACGGAGTTTGAAGGGGGGGTGTTGGATTTCCGACACGATCGATTTTATACGCGTTGGCTGCGCAAACTTTTAATGCGGATAGATTACTATCAATCCCTCAGCAGTTTTAGCACAGCGAAGATACGTCAAGCCGGCGCATCTGCAGAGCAAGTGGTTACGCTGGCAAATGGACTGGATATCAGTCGCTTTCAACTGAGCCATACCTTGCATCAATTGGGTGATGATCGTGGCGAGTTTGTGTTTGCCTACTGCGGGCG
>JBMYWE010000228.1:0-4664 GCA_049607125.1 Granulosicoccaceae bacterium
CTTGTCGGGAAACTGCTGTTGATAAGCGATAGAGAGCGAGGTGAACTTTATGTCATCACTAGCCCTTATTCCGAACAAGCTTATTTCATATTCCGACTCAGACTTTCCGTACGAAACACTCAGCCCACGTTCGTTATTTTCGGTACTAAAAACAGGGTTATAATAACTTTCGGCGCCAACGGAAAAAGAAACAGGGAACAGGGAACAGGGAACAGGGAACAGGGAACACCAAAACCGACAATAAAAAACACCTACTAGTCACCATAAAAATATCAGCCTCGTTTTTTCTCCACTAAAAACGACTAATATGGAGAACACAAAGCAACATTTATATACAACGGTAATGTATTACAACTAGACTGCCCATAGAAACTAGCGCTGAGCAAATCAAGGGAGAAATTCAGCGCAATTTATAGATCCACGCTGACCGTGCGGTCTTTCGCCCAATTGCGTAGATACTCTATCGACTCGCGTCGCACCACAGAAAGTGGTTGAGTAAGGTTCATTTCGTGCACCACATCTCGGGTGCCGATAGCATGATCAGAGGTGACGCTATACAAGGAAGACACCACCGCCTGCTCTATCTCCGCTCCGGAAAAACCGTCGCTGGCGTGAGCCACCTGATCGAGATCAAATAGCTCCTCTGGCAATTCACGTTTGCGCAGAATGGTCTGGACAATTGCCTTGCGGTTATCAAAGTTAGGCAGATCGACAAAAAACACTTCGTCCATACGGCCTTTGCGCATCAACTCCGGTGGCAGAGATTCAATATCGTTGGCAGTCGCCACGGTGAACACACCACTTCTAGCTTCTTGCATCCAGGTCAGCAGTGTACCCAACACCCGCCTAGGGGCTCCTGAGCTCTCGTCGTTGCTGCCGCTGATGCCTTTTTCGATCTCGTCTATCCACAACACGCAAGGCGCCATTACGTCGGCTGCCTTTAGCAACTCACGCACATTTCGCTCGCTCTCGCCGATGTATTTGTTGTAGATTGCCCCCATGTCCAAACGGATGAGAGGCACACCCAATTGCCCAGCTATCGCACGTGCGGCGAGGCTCTTACCGCAACCTTGGACACCGAGCAACATCGCGCCTTTGGGTCGATCTCGTCCTTCACCACCGCTGACGATAGCTTCTCGTCTTTTGTCAACCCATTGCTTAAGGTTGGCAAAACCTCCTATTTGATCAAAATTTGCGGTGTCGTATTCAAACGACAGAGCACCATTGTTGCTGATCAGCGCGTACTTGGCCTTTGTCACCTCGGGCAAGTCAGACTGGGTGATGGCATCGTCGGTATGAATGGCGTTGCGGATCAGTCGTTCGGCGTCGCTGTAGGTGACACCAATCAAATTACTGATCAGTAGTTCGCGGGCCTTTGGATCTATCTGCACACCTTGGGCTTTGCCGCGAGCCACGTGCAAACTGGCCTCTTGGTCTACCAACTTGGCCAATTGCTCGGCATTAGGCATCGAGAAGCTAAAAGGCTGAGCCAATTTCCGCACTTCAGGAGGCGTGTCTATCGCATGGCTGATCAGCACCACTCGGTTGCCATGCTTTGCCAAGCCCAATGCTAGCTCTTTTAGTTGCCGCACGACTTTGGGGTCGCTCAGGTAAGGGTGGAAATCCATCAATATCAACAAGCTGTCTTGCAGTTGATCGCTCGCCCACTGCAAGGCTTGCTGAGGATCACGCTGATCCAGGCTCTGATCGGCCACTCGTTCACCTACCAAGGATAAACGGCTAGGCGCACGAGCCTTGAAAACGGCCTTGCCCAAGCGTTTAAAACCCTGGCAAATGGACCACGTCTGAACGCCAAAACCCGAAGACCTGGCCGCACGCTCCAACAGTAAAAGCGCTCGTGATTCCTCTTCGGTTTCGATCACCAAGATCGGGAAACTCGAGTGCAACAAAGCTTCTAGTTTTTCAACATCACTGACAGACACGAACCACCAACCCTACTACCCATATGCTGATGCCAAATAGCGTGTTATCCCACCGCAGCTACCGAGCACCAACCAAAGCAACCCTCACGGCTTCGCCTTGCATCGAACTATTCAGTTCCCACGAAAATACGGCTAACCATCAACGCATTGTTATTGATATCGACAACAACAACTGCACCCTGCCAATTCAATTTTCTAGCCTGCTTGTACGAGATAAGCACACCGTCATCACGCCATACGGTTTTCCCATCTATTCGAATCAGCATGTTTTCGCATTGCACATGCTTGTCACAAGGCCTTGCTACCATCTGTGCCAAAGAAGAGCCTTGGAAATCCATAGAAGCAACGTGCACTTCCGCGATTTTTGCACCTTCCGGAAGCTTGGGCACCTCTGCTATGGCTTGCCCTACAGCGTACAAAAACCCAAAAAGCAACAACGTTGTGTTTATTAATTTTTTCACGGTTAAGGTCTCTCGTTCTCGAACCAGTATCCGGCAGAGTCGCCATGAAACGCGTCTTCTGGTGTCTGTGGTCTATCCGGATTGAATTCGTCTGGGTTGTTGACGAAGGTGTCTCGATTGACAATGATGGTTTTAATACCCGCTGACGAAGTGTGGAACCCCACATCTCCGGGAATACCTCCACCGCGTATGGATGTAAACCGATCATTTTTTGACAATCCGCCGCTGCCATCCATATCGGTAACAGGAGTTGCATTAAGCACGTTCACTCGATAGAGCAAGCCGTTGCCCATGTTGTTGTCCTCACACGGATTGCTCGCGGTACCGCCAACCTGATACACCGCAAAATTTGCAATCCCGGAGCTGATCAGAGGGGCAGAAATCGCTTTTTGGTCAGCCGGCAGATCGATGTACCAGCCATCACTGCTGTCCAGAGCTGTCTGCGCAGTAGCTTGATCACTGGTGCTGCCTTCGCCAAGATCATTGTCTGTCGCATCGTAAAAGTTACTTTCCGTCAGAACAAGCGTGGGGTCTACGCCAGAGCCAGCTGTTTTATCACGGATCACGTGCAGACGATTCTGTGTTGAAGTAGAGGTGGGGTTCATGCGATCACCCGTTCCAATCGCTAACAACACCTCAACGCCACCGCCCGTGTTGATTGCCGCGGCATCTATCCGGCGATACGTGCGGCGCTGCTGGCTGATATCGCTGCTGTCAGTGCCGAGTTTTGCCAGCATATCGCCGTCAATCAAATTGGCCGCACTGGTGGCATTTTGATCGACGTTAAAACGCCAGACGCGCGCATTTACATCAACAGCGTAGATAAGATCAGTGTAACCGTCTCCGTTCAGATCCACTGTGGTTGGCTCAGTGGCGAAGGCATACTTCATGTCCGAGTTGCCATTGTTGAAGCTCATCTTCCAAAGAGGCGATCCGGTTTCAAGGTCGTACAAAGACAGGCCACGGCCCATGGTGTTTGGGGTTAGGTAGTCAAACTCCGCCAGTGGGTCCCAACCGTTGGGGTAGAACAGCCCATGGCGGCGTACAGAAGTATTATCTCCCGCCAGCCGATAGACAATGGGTGCCGCCTTGGAAATAGCTAGCCCTAGCTCATCCCAGTTTGCATCGTTCGTGTCGAATTTACCTCGGCGAACTAGCTCTACCTGATTGGACTCAGCATGGGTGACGTCGTAGAGAAACCAGCGACGAAGGCTCATCCCCCCGCTGACAAACAGATAAACCTTGTCGTTGCCATCGATGATGCCATTGGCATTTTCATCAATGATTTTTGGCGTGATAGCTCCGTCAATGCCCCACCAGGGAGACGGACTGAAATAGTTGTCGTGTTGGGCGGCCAAGTGCTCATATGCCTCGGGCATAACAACCGCCCAAAGTTCGTCACCTGTCTCGTCGTCAAACGCATGCAACACCCCGTCGGTTGTGGTGGCAAAAACGACAACATCAGGGTTGGAGGAGGTTCCCCCGAACTGAATAGCCACTGGACTAGAACGAACTATACCGCCTATATGGCCGCGTTGCTCGCTGGTGTTCCCGTCTCCATCTTGGTCGTGGACATCCTCACCCATGGCGTACTCAACAATGTCTTGACGCTCAGTGGATGAGCGGTCATTAGCATTGACTTGAGTGTTATAAAACGTATTGCTTGTGCTGAGAATGTTGGCGTTCGTGATGATATCGACACCGATATCAGCGGAGCTGTTTATTCCTCGAATTGTGCGACTTGAACCCATGCTCTTCAAACGATCGAGTACACCGCCTTCAAGCGCTTCGTTACCGTCGGCTGAGTCGCTCCAGTAGCTTTGCGCGCTTGATATCAAACTGCCGTCAGCGGCTGTTATATCGGGATTGTTTGTGGTGTCCGTATCGGTTATGTAAGCCGCACCGTATTGATCATAAGCGTAACGATATTTTTTCAGGTTTCCCTGCCATTGGTAATTATTGGAAGGGACAAACTGTCCGTAGTACAAAAACTCACGGTCTGAGGTTTTGCTGAACCGGTCGCTGCTGGAAGTCGCCGTGATCATCGAGACGCCACCACTGGCTTTGATATTGGCGAGAATCTCGACAAAAGCATTTTCAAACTCTACGGCATTGGACGCATAGTAGCTTTCGGTGCCGGAGGCAGCGGCGGCATCATCAAGCAGAGCCTGCTGGATCTCCATTCCAATTGGGTAAACTTTAACTGTTTGTGGATCGGCAACACCATCTCCGTCGAGGTCATAACCGTTGGCAAGTGAGG
>JBMYWE010000228.1:4674-4897 GCA_049607125.1 Granulosicoccaceae bacterium
TGACCCACGTGCGAGGCATAGTTGGGGTATTGGCTCGAATTAGAGGCTCTAAAGTCATCGTAGGCTCCGCTATCCCAAGATGGTTCTCCATCAGTCACCAGAATGACATAGTTCTTTTGACACTCGTACTGTATAGGGCTGTTGTAGTTGCCGCCGGTGCGAGCCGCTGGATCAGTATCAAAGTAACGAGTTCCTGTGTAGCCTCTGGCCCAGTTACTAGGAG
>JBMYWE010000229.1:0-4872 GCA_049607125.1 Granulosicoccaceae bacterium
GCAGGCGTGGCCGTGTTGGATAGAGCAGCGCAGCAAGATCAAATTCCCGCACGCGACATCTTGTTGTTGCATTTAGAGCGAGGCCTGATGTTACACCGGGCGGGTGCGTACGAGCAGAGCGCGCTGGCCTTTGTCGAGGCCAGCCGCACCCTTGAAGAAAAACAAACCATTAGCATCTCTGAGCAGACTCGCTCCTTTGTCAGCAACGATTGGAGCAAGTCCTATCTCGGCGAGTATAGCGAGCGGTTGTGGGCGCACAGCTATGCCATGATGAGCTTTTTGATGCTGGGTGAAGCCGAGAGCGCGGCAGTAGAGGCGCGTCAAGCGGTGGCGGTTTTGGAGGCGTATCCGGAGCCTCTGCGCGGTGCTAATTTTACCCGCGCCTTGATCGGGCTGAGCTTTGAAATGGCCGGTCAATACAATGATGCCTATGTGGCTTATCGAGCACTGCATCAGCAAATGCCTAATTCACCGGCATTTGCGCTGGCCACTTACAGGGCCGCGCGTCAAGTAGCTAGCAGTGAAGGCATGGCCGAGTGGCGAGACAAGATATCCGTGCCCTTGTGGCAATCATATGCCAGTGGTGGCCCCGAAGCCGTGCTGCTTCTGAGTGTTGGCAGAGGGCCTGTAAAAACCAGTAGCTCTCTTATCTATCGCGACGAACGTCTATCCTTCCCCTCTTATCTAGCCGTGCCACAGGTCCATGCGTCCTTGTCGATTATTGACAACGATCGTCAAAGTCCGCCCTTCGAACGTGTCAGCACCGATGTCTATGCCTTGTCTGCCGCGTCGCTGTCTCACAGGGGAAAGCAGGTTTTGGCCAAGGCAGCGGTGAGAGGCCGGATCAAGCACGAGCTAGTCAAAGACTTGCGTCGACAAGACGAAACCGCTGCAGAAGTACTGAATGTATTGTTTTTTCTTTTGGAAGAAGCCGATACGCGTAGCTGGGAGAGTTTGCCGGCACGCTTGAGCTTGTTACGCGTGCCATTGCAGCCTGAGCAAACGACGCTTACCGTTCAGCTGGGAACTGAAACGCGCGTGCTCAAAATTGACCCCGCCAAGGGCCAGCAGCCGCAAATTTTTTCCATCCACTTTGACTAGTCGTCTGCCCAATTTGACTGACCCTTGGCTGGGCCCGCATCAGAGTTAATCACGCTGAGGGTTGATCCGTTTAGAACGCAGGTCGGCGCTAGCCCGGATATTTCATCACAGGTTCGCGCCCTCGCAAGTGCCCTTGATCCGCCAGCAGAATTTTCCTCAGTCGACTGTAGAACGCAGCTTGCGTGGCTTCGCATCAGTGCTCCTTCAGAAAACTTGCAGACAAATCAATTTCATACGCGATCATCGCAGCCGTGATGAAATATCCCGACTAGAGACCCACGAGCCCTCGCTTTTGCTGAAATGAGCACTATATTTGTGCTCATCGAACTAAAAAGTTCTCCTCGCGAAAGGATGTTTTCATGTTGGTTGATGAACAGCAGCTCTCCTACGACTACACAGTTGAAACCGCTGATCTCGCCACTGCGGTGGCCTTTGACAAACGCGATTGCTTCCCCGAAGTACTCGCCACGGCGCGCATGATAGCGCTGATGGAAATAGCGGCGGCGCGGCTAATGGAGTCCTTGCTAAAGCCCGGCGAGCTGTCGGTGGGCGTTGCTGTCGATGTGGTGCATCAGGCCGCCACGCCAGCAGGGGAAGCGGTTACGGTCACTGCCACCTACAAGGGCCTAACTGGCAAACTGCACAGTTTTGAAGTGCAAGTGGCAGACGCTGGTGGGGTAGTAGGCAAGGGTGTGCACACCCGTGCCATCATCAACGGCAAGCGCTTGATCACCAGCGCGCAAAAGCGAGTCGCTGAAGGCACACCCAAGAGCTGATAGCACGGCGTTCCACGCGAACTCTTAAGTGATAAACTTTGCGCACTTGAGTGGGGGATAGGGCAGATGCGCGACAGCGGAGAATTCGACTACATCGTCGTGGGAGGGGGGGCTGCGGGTTGCGTATTGGCCAATCGCTTATCTGCCGATCCAGCAAATTCGGTGTTGTTGCTCGAAGCCGGCAACGACGAAAAGTGGATCTGGACCCGCATCCCCGTTGGCTACCTGTATTGTATCAACAACCCGCGCACTGACTGGTGCTACACCACCCAGCCCGAAGCTGGGCTGAATGGTCGCTCGATTATCTACGCGCGTGGCAAGGGCTTGGGCGGTTGTACCTTGATCAATGGCATGCTCTACCTGCGCGGGCAGAGCCGCGACTACGATGAGTGGGCGGGACTGACTGGCGACAACGGCTGGTGCTGGGACTCGGTGCTCAGTAGCTTCAAACAAATGGAGAATCACTGGAGCGGCGGCAACGAGCACCACGGAGGCGACGGTGAGTGGCGCGTAGAGAAGCAGCGCCTGGGCTGGGAAATCCTCGACCGCTTTGCCGAGGCAGCGCAGCAGACCGGCATCCCTTTTAGCCAAGATTTTAACGGCGGCGACAACCTCGGAGTCAACAACTTTGAAGTCAACCAAAAGCGCGGTACCCGCTGGAGTGCTGTGCGTGCCTTTCTCGACCCCATACGCAACCGAGCCAACCTAAAAATTATCACCGGCGCGTTGTCGGACAAGCTGAGCTTCGATGGCGCGCGGGTGAGCGGTATTGAATTTATGCTGGGAGGAGAGCGCCATCTGGCGCGCTGCCGCGCAGAGCTTGTATTATCGGCGGGAGCCTTGGGTTCGCCGAGCATTTTGCAGCGTTCCGGCATCGGTGCGGGTGCGGCAGTACAAGCATTCGGCTTGGATACCCTGTCCGATCTGCCTGGGGTGGGAGGCAATCTTCAAGATCACCTGCAACTGCGCAGCGTGTATAAGGTTCAGGGTATCACCACGCTCAATCAGCAGGCCAACAGCTGGTGGGGGCAGTTTAAGATGGGGTTGGAATACGCGCTGAAGCGCACCGGCCCACTGACCATGGCACCCAGCCAGCTAGGTATGTTTGCACGCTCCGACGAGAGCGTCGAAACCCCCGATTTGGAATTCCATGTGCAGCCCTTGTCGCTGGATAAATTTGGCGACGATCTGCACGACTTTCCCGCGTTTACCGCCAGCGTGTGCCATTTGCGACCTGAGTCTCGCGGGACGGTGTGTATTCCGGATACCGACCCTAACAGTATGCCGCTAATCGCTCCTAACTACTTGAGCTGCGAAGCAGACCAGCGTATCGCTGTCAAAGCCTTATCGCTGACACGGCGCATCGCTGAGCAGCGCGCTCTGGCACCCTATAAGCCGCAAGAGCATCTACCTGGCCCCGATTATCGCTCCGGGGATGACTTGGTGCGTGCCGCGGGTGATATCGGCACCACCATCTTCCACCCGGTCGGCACTTGTAAAATGGGTCGAGACAGCGACCCGCAAGCAGTGACTGACTCGAGATTGCGAGTCAGGGGGGTACAGGGGTTACGCGTGGTGGATGCCTCAGTCATGCCGACTATTACCTCGGGTAATACCAGCTCTCCGACGCTTATGATAGCGCAGCGCGGTGCGCAGATGATTTTGGCGGACAACGCATAGTCGACATGGATTGTCTGCCCCCTCACATCCAGCTGCGGCAAGAGCCCTGGCAGCCGCATCGTCAATCAGCGGTGATGTCGATGGGGCTCAAGCGCATCGACGCGGACGCCTGGCTACTACGCGAGGGGCTTGCGCTTCAGGCTTATCGAGACAACAAAATCCAGCAGACTACATTGCTCGGTGATCGTGTATTACAACTGATGCCCCAAGCTTTTGACGCGGCCGACGAGCTATCGTCTTTGATTGAGAGTGAATTGCAGTTGGGCGAAAGCAGCGAAGACAGTAGTCTGGATCGCTTCTACCAAAATTCCTTGGCCGTGGCCGAGGACTTATGCATATTACAAGCAGGTGATTCTGGCTACAAGCTCGTGGGTGCTCATTTGTGTGCGCCTAGTCATTGGTTGATGGAAGAAAAAATGGGCCGTGACATGGATCCGATCCACGCCCCCGTACCTGGCTATCAGCCGAACCTTGCTCGTTCAGTCAATCGCTTTCTCGACAAATTGGGCGAGGGCCGTCTGGTGGAACGGTTTAATTGGTCTCTCGACGATACTCCTCAGCTCTGTCAGCGACCAACAGGACGAGCACCCACCGAAGGGCGAGTGCTTCGCTACTATCGCGTGGAGCGCCAAACACTGCGGCGACTGCCCAGAACGGGTGCAATCGTGTTTAGCATTTTGGTACGACAGTGGCCCTTGTGGTATTTGAACCAGTTTGAAGGTGCACGCGTGGCTTTGGAAGTAGCGGTCGACGAGCTGCCTGAGTTGCTAAAAAAGTATAAAAGCTTCACGCTTGGTGCGCGAATGCAGTGGCGTGTCACGCCTTAAGCTTGGTATCGCCAAGTGCCGTAGTTGAGTTTTGAAATGTGCTTGGTTTTACCGCGCTAAGAGTCACAAGCTCTGACTGCATTTTAACCGAACAGCTGGCGCTTGAGTGGGCGTGGTTATCAAGGTCAATGTAGGCTGAGGTCCCTGACACTTTCTGACTTTTTTTCGATTGTTCTTGTGCAATACTGCGAACGATAAGTTGTTTCGTTCTTTTGCAAAAAATTCACCACGAGTTCACTGCCCATGTCTCAGCCTCACAGAAAGTGGTTGTTTTTTATCCCTGTCGCCCTAGGTGTCGCCTTGTTTGTGGCGCTTAAAAATTCCAATTCTGGTGCCGAAAAAATGGCCGCTGAAGAGCGTGCCACCGCTGTGCGGGTAATCACGCCCCCGGTGCTGCCAGTTCAGCCGAATACAATTGCCTATGGCAGCGTGCAGCCCGCTACCGTGTTGAGTTCAGTGGCAGAAGTAGCCGGGGAAATCGAATACGT
>JBMYWE010000230.1:0-4822 GCA_049607125.1 Granulosicoccaceae bacterium
CGACGTTCATTTCGTACAACTTCTTGCGCGCGATGGTGTTGGCGATCAGTGGTGTCTCGTGCAGTGACTCGTAGTAGGCCGACTCTTCGACGATGCCCGCTTCGACCATGGTCTCGTAGGCCAGCTCTACACCGGCGCGGATCATGGCGACCAGCAGGGTGCCCTTGTCGAAGTACTCTTGCTCAGAGATTTCGACGTCAGTGATAGGCTGCTTTTCGAAGGCAGTTTCGCCCGTCGTTGGCCCAGTCGGCCATCATGGTGCTGGAGAAGTGGCCAGACATGATGTCGTCCTGGTGCTTCTGGAACAGCGGGCGCATCAGCTGCTTGAGCTCTTCGGAGAGTTCAAAGGCTTTGATCTTGGCCGGGTTGCTGAGGCGATCCATCATGTGGGTGATACCGCCGTACTTGAGCGCTTCGGTGACTGTCTCCCAACCGTACTGCATAAACTTGGCGGCCCAGGCGGGGTCGATGCCTTCTTCAACCATTTTGTCGAAGCACAGGATGGCGCCGGTCTGCAGCATACCGCAGAGGATGGTCTGCTCGCCCATTAGGTCAGATTTTACTTCGGCGATCGGTGAGGACTCGAGCACGCCCGCGCGGTGTCCGCCGGTGCCGGCAGCTAGCGCTTTGGCGATCTTCATGCCGTCGCCGTTGGGGTCGTTCTCGCGGTGTACAGCAATCAGTGTAGGCACACCAAAGCCGCGCACGTATTCGTTGCGAACCTCCGAGCCAGGACACTTGGGGCACATCATCACAACGGTGATCTCGGGGCGGATCTGCATGCCTTCTTCGACGAGGTTGAAACCGTGAGCGTAGTCGAGTGTGGCGCCGTCTTTCATCAGGGGCTGCACCGCATTGACAACCGCAGAGTGCTGTTTGTCGGGGGTCAGGTTCATAACGATGTCGGCGGAGGGGATCAGATCCTCATAGGTACCGACAGTGAAACCATTTTCTGTGGCGCTTTTCCAGCTTTGACGTTTTTCGTCAATGGCCGCCTGACGCAGAGCGTAGCTGACATCGAGGCCGGAGTCGCGCAGGTTTAGGCCTTGGTTGAGGCCCTGGGCGCCACAGCCGATGATGACGATTTTCTTGCCGCGAATGTAGTCGACGCCTTCGGAGAATTCTTCCGGCTCCATGAAGCGACATTTAGAGAGTTCTTCCAGCTGCACGCGCAGTGGCAGGGTGTTGAAGTAGTTCTGGCCCATGAGAGACACCATATAGAGGTAGTTTTTGATTGACGCGGCAAGGGTAACGCAAATGTGGTGTTGCGTAAAATGAGTTATTAGGGATATTGTGTTGCGTTTGACGCATTGAAAAAACTGAGGGTATCTTTAGGTCCGAATGAGTTGCGGGACGCGCAGATCAACAGGGCATGGCTTGGTTGGGGCGTGTATTCAATTGCAGCAAAACCCACAGGCGTAGGCGTGTATTTGCGGGTTCAGCTTCAGCCGCAGAAGTGGGTGGCGCCATGAAACAAAGAGGTGATGTGTGGATCTTAGAAGCGCGGAGGTGTTTGTCAGTTTGGCCGAGACGCTGCACTTTGGACAAACAGCCAGTCGTTGCAATCTCAGTGCGTCGGCGGTGAGTCGGCAGTTGGTGCGCCTGGAAGAGCAGGTGGGCGCCAAGCTGCTAGAGCGCGACCAGCGGCATGTGGCCATTACCCCGGCTGGACGGCAGGTGTTGCTGCTGGCGCGGCGCTGGCTGGCTGAGTGGTCGCAGTTGCGCGCGGCACTCAGCGGCGGCGACCAGCTGTTGCATGGCCAGTTGCGTGTCTATGCCTCGGTGACTGCCAGTTACACCGTGCTGGCCAATGTGTTGCCGCCATTGCGCCAACGTTATCCTGGCATCGAGTTGTTGTTGCATACCGGTGACCAGGCCGACGGCATTGAGCGTGTATTGGCTGGTCGCGAGGATTGCGCCATTGTCGCCCAGCCCGATCGATTACCCTCAGCTTTGGCATTTGCCGAACTGCGCAGCTCCCCGCTGGTGTTGATTGGTCCGACTGATAAGGGGCCGCTGCATCAAGCAATTAAGCGACACTTGCGCGACGGCAGTGAACCGGACTGGCCGCAGACGCCGCTGGTGCTTGCCGAGCGCGGCTTAGCACGCGAACGTCTGCTAGCGCACTTTAGCGCACAGAATGTGCAGCCGCACGTGTACGCTGAAGTGGGCGGGCATGAGGCGGTGGTGAGCATGGTGAGCTTGGGTTTTGGTTTGGCCGTGGTGCCAGAGATTGTGCTGTCTGTCAGCCCGCAGCGTCGTGCGATTAAAGTCCTGCCCTGGCTCGATGGTTTGGACGATTTTGTCATTGGGCTTTGCAGTAAATCTGATTTGCTGCAAGACCCCTTGGTTGATGCGTTTTGGCGCAGTGCCAGAGGCGAGAGCTGACGCGAGCATGGTCACTGATCACCAATGACTCCCCCATGTCTGCCGACCCTTTTTAGCCATGCCGCTGCCGGCCTTCCGGCATGTAGCAAGCTCGGCTACTCCTGTCTGACAACGGCCTGCCAAAAAAAGCAGCGCGCTAATTCGGGCCATAATTAATGATCAGTCACCTAGACAAGCCAGTGTTGCTATTCGCTATTGAGGTGTAGTGGGTTCAGCAGCAGATTATGTACACCAAAGTCATAGTGCTCGCGTCCGCTGTGTGATTTGGTGAAGTCTAAAAAATTGATTTTTTTCCATTGATCTTCTTGCAATAGTGCTTCGACAGCATGCAGGTTATTTTTGTCTACCCAGTAGAACTGAGTTTGCTCAGCGACAAACCCCTGCGTATGACCGTGCAAGTGGTCGTAAATAGTGACCAGTGCCCAAGCTGCGTCGAAGAGATGACCACCAACCGACCCCGCAATCTGGCCGCTAGCGATAAGCGGGCTCACCTGAGGTAGCCAATCGACACCTGCCGTCAGTACTGTTGTGCTGCCGTTGTTTGCCTGTTGTTTTATGGCATCCGCTGCGCCAAAAGCCAGAGCATCCGCTGCTGTCCAAACAACGGACACTTGTTCGAAGCGCTGCAGCAGCAACTTTGTCTTTTGGTGTGCCTCGCTCTGCATCCAGTTGGTGTAAATCACCTGTTGAAGATCTACATCGGGTTGATTTGCCACATAGTTCCGCAGGCCGAGCTCGCGTTGACGGCCGGCAGGTGAGCGAATAGAGCCATTGATGCCCACCAGATGTATATGCCCGCTATCGCTAAGTGTGTCGATGGATCGCGCTTTCTCTATAAGCTTTCGTGCAAGCAAGCTTCCCGCTTGTTGATCATCAGGTAGCACTTGGCCTATCCAGTGTTCTAGTGCTGTATCGCCCTGTCGCAGGGTTTGAGTCGTGTGCTCATCCAGCCCTGTATTAAAGAGCAATATCTTGATGCCCAATCTATTTGCCTCGACCATCAGCTTGTCGGTGATATCCGGGAGGCCGCTGATTAGCAAGTAGTCGGGTAGGGTGTCGCGGGCAAGTATAGCCCTTGCTTGATCGCTTATAACGACCAAATCTTCACCGTGAACTATTTCAAGTTTGAGGCTTAGATCATCTGCTACCGTTTGCATCAGTGTCGCTGTGGTTTTGAAAAAGGGGCTGTCTTTGTGTGTTGGGCTGAGAAAAACTACCTCGGCGTCCTGTCTGTTTGCAGCGTGCGCAGACACTAAAAACTGCAAAAATAAAGTGAGTGTGAATAAATAACTTAGATAAGTTGTAGACTTAGTTGGCATATGAACCGAAGGAAGTTTGTGTATATAATCGCGGCTGCGCAAAATAGTATCCAGTAATGCAAGTAAGGTAAATATCTCTTTTTATTTGCGCTAGCTGCAATTAAGTGTTCGGGTTCATGCATTCTCAAGCGGAAGAAAAGCGATGGAGCCGCCAATTCCGGAAACCATTTACAGTGAAGTTTCAATTATCTTTCGCCTACCTTCCATAGAGTTCTTAAAGTCTGCATTGGGTCGTCAACTGGTTGTTGTCATGGTGACCAGCAGCTCTTTGATAGCACTGGTTTTCACGGCGTTTGAGGTTAGTGCCGCCTATCGTCATGGTGCCAGCCTAATAGAAGAGCGGCACAAAAACATTACACTCACGCAAAGTGATGTGTTTATTCAGCAAATGTGGGCCTTGGATTTCGAGTCCGCCCGGATTTCCATCGAGGGACTGGCTAAACTTGAGTTTATTGATCGCGTGGAGCTTCTCTGGAAAAACGATAGAACACAGGTTGCAGGAGCTCTAGTAAAGGAGGCAGATATCGCAACTGTTTTTCCTTTGAGTCAAACTCACAATGGGCGTCACTACTTGCTGGGCGAGCTCAGGGTTTATTCCACCTTAGATTCCCTGCGACATGAAATGCTTTCGCTATTGGTTGTTCGATTATTTTTCAATTTGCTTAAAACGTTTTTCGTTTCAGGGTTGTTGTTATATTTCTATCATCGCTTTGCCACTGTCCACCTACAGGCTATTGCTCAATATGCGGACTCTCTAGTACTTCGCGAGGCCTACCGACCACTGGATTTAAAGCGCAAGTCGATCGGAAAACACGATGAGTTGCAGGCACTTTCGGATGCTATCAATCGGCTGGGGAAGAGGCTGCATCGCCAATTTGTACAGCACGAACAACAACAGAATCAGCTTGAACATTTGGTTGAGGAACGCACGCAACACTTGCAAGAAGCGAATCGTCAACTGATTGAAAAAAGCCGTCTTGCGACGATCGGCTCCTTGGTGGGCATGGTGGCCCACGAGCTGCGAAACCCCTTGGGCACAATCAAGGCGTCTGTGTTGTTATTGTCAGCACCTGATTATCAGGAGGACCAAGCTAAGGTGCTCGCTCGTATCGAGC
>JBMYWE010000231.1:0-4791 GCA_049607125.1 Granulosicoccaceae bacterium
CAGCACCCACAGCAGGGGCATTTCTGGCTCGACGTCCACTTCGTGAACTTGACCGTTGATAGTCAATGAAATCATCTGGTTTCCAATAGGTGTTTTGCTAGGAAATTAACACAGACGAGTCTAGTCACGCCCGTGACTCTGTGTAAGCTTTTGTTATGCGGCAAAGGCTTTTTTCTCTTTAAACTAACTGCTCCGATCTAGTGGATCGGAGCAAATACTACTAAGTAGCTATCAAGCCAATCTCAGAGGCAAGCGGCGCAGTCTCTGACCCGTCAACGCGGCGACCGCGTTTGCTACAGCTGGAGCGATGACCGGGGTCGCAGGCTCGCCCACACCGGTGGGGGGCTCAGCTGAGGGGACAATATGCACTTCTATCTCCGGCATCTGGTCCATGCGCAGAGAAAAGTAGTCGTGGAAATTAGACTGCTGCACCTCGCCATCAACCAAGGTGATTTCGCTACCAAGCGCAGCGGACAGACCATAGCCTATGCCACCTTCCATCTGCGCCCTGATCACATCGGGGTTAACGGCCACGCCACAATCAACCGCACAGACCACCCGCTCGACACGTATTTGGCCATTGTCTACAGATACTTCCGCCACTTGCGCGACAAAGCTGTTGAACGATTCGTGCACAGCAATACCGCGCGCTTTCCCCTCGGGCATTGGCCTTCCCCAGCCTGCTTTCTCGGCGACCAGTTTGAGCACACCAAGATGACGCGGGTGCTTTTGCAAACGCTGCTCACGCCAGGAGACTGGGTCTTCTCCGGCAGCCTGAGCCAACTCATCGACAAAGGCTTCGGTCGAAAACGCTGTGTGGGTATGACCGACCGATCGCCACCACAACACAGGCACACCCGCAGAGGTATTGTGCGACTCAACCTGCAAGCCAGGCAATGCATAGGGCAAGGTACTCGCCCCTTCTACCGATGTACTATCAATGCCATCTTTGACCGTAAACTGCTCAAAAGCAGTACCGGTCATGATGCTGTCTCCGACAAGGCGCTGCCGCCATGCTTGTATTTTGTTTTCATCGTCTAGCGCGGCCTCTATGCGATGGACGTATTGCGGGCGGTAGTAACCGCCGCGCATATCGTCCTCGCGAGTCCACACCATTTTAATCGGCGTGCCAGTCACTGCTTTGGCGATGAGCGCTGCCTCAACTACATAATCGGCATGGGGGTTGGCGCGTCTGCCAAAGCTGCCACCCGCGTAGAGCGTGTGCACCGACACTCGCTCCGGTGCCACCCCGCATACTTGAGCGACCGCGCCTTGGTCAATGGTTTGCATTTGATCACCATTCCAAAGATCAACGCCACCTTCGTGCACATGCACCACGCAGTTTAGCGGCTCCATCGTGGCGTGCGCCAAATAGGGAAAGGCATAGACCGCCTCGAGCCGATCAGCGGCGCTGTCCAATACGGCGGTGACATCTCCCTCGCTGCGAGCGACAAGCCCCGGCGTGGCGGCGAGCTCGATGTATTTACTCTCCAACTCGCTGCTGGTCGCGCGCGAGGCTTTGCTCTGATCCCATTCAACCTTGAGCGCGTCACGCCCCTTTTTTGCACCCCAGAAGTCTTTGGCCAACACGGCGACAAAGTTTGGCATCACGACAACCCGTTCGACTCCGACGATAGCCAGCGCCGAGGCGTCGTCGACAGACTTCACCGTGGCGCCAAAACGTGGCGCGTGTGCCAGCACCGCGGTCAACATACCAGGGAGCTGTATGTCTTGCGTATACACCGCACTGCCGTCGGTTTTACCGGTATCTTTGCGAGCGATGGTCTTGCCGATCAATTTAAAATCGGCCGGATCTTTCAACAGCAAGGTGTCAGCTTCGGGAATCGCTTGCGTGGCGGCAGCCTCTGCCAGTTCGCCAAACCGCGCGCTCTTGCCGCTGGCATGGCTGAGCACGCTATCGGCAATGGATATCTCCTCGGCGGGAACTCCCCACTGCTGTGCGGCGGCCGCCACCAACATTGCTCTCGCGGCGGCACCAGCCTGGCGCATTTGCATATAAGAGTTAGCGATAGCGGTACTGCCTCCGGTCCCCTGCATGCCAAAAAATAGATTTTTATACTTGGCAGCGTCAGCGGGCGCGCTCTCGGCTCGCACCTTGGACCAATCGGCATCCAGCTCTTCGGCAACTAGCGTGGCCAAGCCGGTGTAGGTACCTTGGCCCATTTCCAAATGCTTGATAACGACCGTCACGGTGTCATCACTGCCAATGCGCACAAAGGCGTTGGCCATATGTTGGCTGACCTCAGCGGTCTCGCTATCCGCTTGGGCAGGTGCAACACCCACAGCAAGCCCAGCGCCACTCACGGCCACCAATTTGAGAAACCCACGGCGGGTGGTGGAGTTGCTTTGCAATAGTCGATCAATTTTCATAGCGCTATCCTCAGGCCAGCTCATTCGCGGCGTGTTTGATGGCAGCGCGAACACGCTGATAGGTGGCACAGCGACAGATATTGCCACGCATGGCGGCGTCAATGGCGTTGTCATCGGGGGTCGGGTTATCGCGCAAAAGCGCCGTGGCGGACATGATTTGGCCCGATTGGCAGTAACCACATTGCACCACCGCCAGCTCTTCCCAAGATTTGGCAACAGTAGCGCCAATGGTATCCGCGGCCACTCCTTCGATGGTGGTAACCGCTTTGCCTTCAACGGCGGCGATAGGCATTGAACAGCTGCGTATAGCCGCTCCATCCAGATGCACTGTACACGCGCCACACTGAGCAATACCGCAACCATACTTAGTGCCGGTATAGCCGAGGTGATCACGCAATACCCACAACAAAGGGGTATCTGGGCTGACGTCGACGCTGTGCTGCGCGCCGTTAAGAGTGAAGCTTGTGGCCATAGGAGTGTCCTGTTAACGGTCTGAGGGTGCCAATTTCGTTCATATACCCTAACGGCGCAGCCTCAAAGCCGTTAGTCCATTCCTCCGAATCACTTGCCCAATTCTCCAGCCCAATAGCAACTTACTGCCACGGGATGCCATACTGCATGCCAAATCCACGGACACCCCCACTATGCCCGAACAACTGGCCGACACGATCCTAAACCTAATGCCGAGACACTCACAGTCTCACACCGTGGCTCAACCACTGCCCGGCGTCACTCTTTTCACCAGCGATTGCTCGGTGACACGCTGCCCCAATGTCTACGACCCCAGATTGTGTTTTATTGCGCGTGGGCGAAAATCGGTGTTTGTAGGCGACAAGAGCTTTGACTACGACCAGAATCACTATCTACTCAATTCAGTGACCATGCCGGTCGAGTTTGAACTCGAAAAAACCGACCGCCAGCGACCGTTTGTCGGCTTGAGCTTAGATTTGAACGATCAGATCTTAGGGCCCCTGCTCAGCCAGATGAACAACAGCCAGGCGCAAAACACCTCAGACAATACGGATACCTTGCAAGCTGCTCCCATGACCGAGCGCCTACATGAAGCTCTACTGCGTTTACTGGGTCTAGCTGAAGACCCCGATGCCGCCTCCGTGCTGAGCGAGGGCATCTGGCGTGAGATCTACTTCGAAGTCCTGCGTGGCCCCAGTGGAAAGTTGCTGTACAACCGAGCGGCGAATGATTTCAGAGCTAATCGCTTGGCACCTGTCATCGATTTCATCGACCAAAACTTTGAGCAAAAGCTGGATATCGAGACCATCGCCGCTTTCGCCAATATGAGCCCTTCAACTCTGCATGAGCACTTTAAACAGGTAACCGCATTGTCGCCGATGCAATACCTGAAGAATCTGCGCCTACACCGCGCCCACGCGATGATCCTTGCGGGGCAACCGGTCAATCAAGCGTGCTTCGCCGTCGGTTACCAAAGCCCGAGCCAGTTCAGCCGCGAGTTTAAGCGTTTCTTTGGGCTGCCGCCGAGCGAGGCAAGTGTGGCCAACTACACCGAAGGAGCCATGGTGTGATGCTGCACCCTATCGATATATTACAAGCCACGTCCAACGTACTTAGCCGCGCAGAACCCTGCGTCCTCGCTACCTTAGTTGGTGTCGAAGGATCGTCTCCGCGCCCCGCGGGTTCACAGATGCTAATCCGCGCCGACGGTAGCTTTGAAGGTATGCTGTCGAGCGGCTGCGTAGAGCAGGCGATCGTGGGCCAAGCATTAGACGCCTTGGCCGACGGGCGAGCGCGCACCCTGCGCTATGGCAAGGACTCGCCGTGGTTTGACTTGCAACTGCCCTGCGGTTCGGGCATTGATGTGCAACTGTGTGTCAACCCAGACTCAACACTGGTGCGAGACACGCTAGAAACGCTACAAAAACGCAAAACTGTGCGCTGGTTGCTCGATCAGCATGGCCAGTGGCAACGCGCTCAAAGACCAGCCACCGAAGGCCACACACAGACTTTTTTCCCTCGTTGGCAGTTAGTTGCTGCCGGGCGCGGGCCCATGCTGGTTAGTCTCGCCGCTATAGCCAAGTCATGCGATATCGAGGTGCATATTTTCAGCCCTGACAAAACAGACTTGGAGGCAGCACAGCCCTTTGTGCACGCCAGCCAACAGCTCAGCCATGCCGATCAGTTTAACTGCCCGCCGCTAGACAAACATAGCGCCGCCGTCACCCTATTCCACGATCACGACTGGGAACCACCCGTACTCAAAGCCATGCTGGCGACTAACACTGCCTACATTGCCGCACTCGGCAGTCCACGTGCGCACAGCGAACGCCTGATGGAGTTGGCACATGAATGGCAAATTTCCACGACCGATGAAGAACGTGAAGCCGCCTGGACCGAGATGCTGAGCATCCACGCGGATCAACTCTA
>JBMYWE010000232.1:0-4777 GCA_049607125.1 Granulosicoccaceae bacterium
TACCGAGATTGCTTTCGTCTCAATGCTGGCTGGGCGCTCGATGAGCCGTTTGACGATGAGCGAACCGCGCATCAAGCATTGCAACATCTGGCACGGTTGATAGAAGATCAGCAGCGCAACAGCGGTGTGCCAGTGTGGCTGTGAATCTGTAATTAAAGCAAGGGTGGAACATGACGGAAAAAGTAGATATCGCCATTGTAGGTGGCGGCATTGTCGGCGCGTCCTTGGCCCATGCGCTGGCCGGGCGGCGCTCGGTGGTGGTGCTGGAGCAGGAGAGCGCGCTGGGTTATCACGCCACCGGTCGATCGGCGGCAGAATTTACTTTTCGCTTTCACTCACCCTTGGTCGGGCAGCTCACCGCTGCCAGCCGTGGTTTTATGCGCACGCCTCCAGACGGCTTTAGCGATGTAGCGCTGCTCAAACCGAGGGGAAACCTGCTCATTGCCAATGCCGAAAAGGCCCAGCGCTTGGCGCAGGTGCTGGCCGAAGAACAAGCGCGCAGTCCCGTCGCCGACGCTTCGCCCGTCGAGCCGCTGGGTGTGCAGCAGGCACTGGAGAAAGTCCCTTTTCTCAATCCAGAGTATCTCGAAGCTGCTTTTTTTGACCCCGACTGCTGGGATGTAGAGGTGGAGAGCCTGCTACAGGCTTATGCCAAGTCAGCCAGAGCGACGGGTGCAGAGTTTCGACGCGGTGAGCAACTGCTGGGCGGGGTTCGCGAGGGTGACAGTTGGTTGTTGCGCACTACCCAGGGAGAACTCTTGGCCAAAACGGTGGTAAATGCTGCAGGTGCGTGGGCGGATTCCGTGGCACAGTTGCTGGGCCTTAAGCCCCTAAATATTCAACCCATGCGGCGCACCGCTATCACACTCAAGGTGCCAGGCTACGACGTCAGTACCATGCCTGAAGTAAATGAAATCGACGAGGACTTCTACTTCAAACCCGACGCCGGGCACTTGATGGTCAGCCCAGCGGATGAAACACCTGTCGATCCGCACGACGCTTGGCCAGAGGATATGGACATCGCCATTGCTGCCGACTACATGACGCAATGCACCACGCTGGAGATAACTCACGTGGCGCACAGTTGGGCCGGGCTGCGCACCTTTGCCCCCGACCGAATTCCGGTGGTAGGCTCAAGTGCACAGCAGGCGGGGTATTTTTGGCTGGCGGGTGTGGGCGGCTACGGCATCCAGACATCTCCCGCGGTAGGGCAGTTGGCTGCGGCGCTGCTGTGCGGGGATTTGGGCTCCTTGCCGGTTGATCTCGCCGGTTTGGCGGGAGCGCTCGATCCGCTACGGTTTGAAAGCAAACTCTGACTTCAATTTCAATTTTCATTTCCCCGATCATCCAGACGGGAATGTAGGACGGCACGATGAGCAGAATACAACCCGGTGACCAAGCCTTCGATTTTGACTCGCTGTACGGCACAGAGAACGAAATGCCTTACTCGGGTGCGCGCAGTTTCATGCGCCGCCGCTTGACGCGCAATCTCGAGGGGGTGGACTACGCCGTGATGGGCATCCCCTATGATCTTTCTACTTCTGGAAGACCAGGTACTCGTTTGGGACCCGAGGCGTTGCGTCGTGCCACTTCGCAGCTCAGTTGGGGTGAAGTATGGCCTTGGGGCTTTGACCCCTTCGACCGTTTGGCGGTAGTGGACTACGGCGATGTGCATTTCAAGCGTGGCCAGCCCGAGCGCATGTTGCAAAATGCGGTGGACCAAGCGCTGACGGTGTTGCGCAGTGGTACGCGGCTCATCGGGCTAGGCGGCGACCATCTGACCACCTATCCCTTGCTTAAGGCCCACGCCGAGGTGCATGGGCCGCTGGCACTCATCCAGTTCGATGCGCACCGCGATACCGCCGACTCCGAAGACTTGGATCACGGCTCCTTTGTGCACCACGCCATGCAAGAGGGCCTGATAGACCCCAAGCGCTCGATCCAGATTGGCATTCGTACCTTCTACGAACACAACGACGATATCACCGTGCTGTACCGTCCTTGGTTGCGTGAAAACGGCGTGCCTGCGCTGATAGAGAAGATAAAGTCAGTGGTCGGGCAGGGGCCCGCGTACCTCACCTTTGATATCGACTGTATCGACCCGGCTTTTGCCCCGGGCACGGGCACGCCGGTGGTTGACGGCTTGTTGCCGCACGAAGCGATTGACACCATACGCGCCCTGGGTGATTTAGATATTGTAGGTATGGATGTGGTGGAGGTGTCACCCCCCTATGATCACGCGGAGACCACAGCCTTGCTCGGGGCTTCGGTCATTCTGGAGCACCTGTGTGCGGTGGCCGCTGGGCGCAGTACATGAGCCTATCGTGGCTAACTCACAAACTACGCGAAGACCAACACAAGCGAAGTCAGAAAAACCAATGCGAGCGCTGCAAAGCGTGGTACAGCAAGTTAGAGCGCCGTTGCCCCCATTGCTTGGGCTTGTCTAGCGAAGAGGTCAAACGCCTTAAGTTGTTAAGTGGCATTGGCTTGTCTCGACAGGCGACGGTTTTGTTTTTGTTGGCCGCGCTTTGTTTGGTTGTAATTATGGCTACTGTGTAGGATAACGCTTCACAAATGGGGTGAAGTGGGTCGCGGTGCATAAAGGCGTAGTCCGCACCTCGAAGTGTTGCGGCTTGGCATCAAGTTTGAACCTATAGGTAATAGGCTCGAATCTAAGGATAAAAAAAGGTGCTCTGTTTTAAACACGCGCAAGAGCAGGCGGTCGGTATCTGCCGCTCCTGCAACAAGGCGGTTTGCCGTCAGTGTGCGATAGAATTGCCCAAAGGCTTGGCTTGCTCGTCCGAATGCCAAAAAGATGTGCACGAACTGGTAGAGATGAACGAGCGCGGCAAAAAGCTGTATGGCATCGGCGACTACAAAACCAATAAGCTCGCGACAGGCGTGTGGGTTTGGTTGCTAATGACTGGCACCATGTGGGTCGCGGCTGGCTTGGGTTATCTGGGATCAGGCTCTCTGGATATCGGACACACTGTGATGGCGGTGTTATTCTCGGTGATCAGTTTTATCGTCTATCGGTCTAGTAAACGCACTGGGCTCAATTGTTAGTTTTTAGTGAGTATTAATGCAAGCCGATTCCCGCACACTAGAGATTGATCTGGACATCATCACTGGCAACGCTGCCCAGGTGGTGGGTTTTTGCGCTGATCACAGCATTGATGTATGCGGTGTAACCAAGGCTACTTGTGGCTCGCCGATGGTAGCGCGCGCCATGCTCAAGGGTGGGGTGACTTCACTGGGGGAGTCGCGTATCGACAACGCCAAGCGCCTGCGCTACGGCGGTGTGCATGACCCGCTTTGGATGCTGCGCATCCCCTCGCCCTCTGAAGCCGAGGAGGTCGTTCGCCTATTCGACCTCAGTCTCAACACAGAAATAGACACACTGGATGCGCTTAACAAGGCCGCGCTCGATCAGGGTAAGCAACACGATGTGCTGGTGATGTTGGAGATGGGCGACCGACGTGAGGGCGTTTTAGATGAAGAACTGATTCCGCTCTGCGAAGCGGTTGAGGCGATGGTGGGCCTCAAATTAGCGGGCATTGGCGCCAACTTTATGTGCGTCAGTGGAATCCTGCCCACCGCAGAAAAAATGCAGCGAATTGCTAGCGCCGCTGAAAATGTGCAGCAGGTGATCGGTCGGGAGTTGCAATTTGTCTCGGCAGGCAACTCGGCTAATCTTGCCATGATGGACAGCCCGCCGCCCTCTATCATTAATCACTTGCGAGTGGGTGCAAGTATTTTGCGTGGGGAAAATGCACTCACCGGCGGCACGCTCGATTGGTTGCAATCCGGGGCGTTTAGGCTGCAGGCCGAGCTGGTAGAAATTCAGCACAAACACTCTTTACCCGAAGGCACCGTGGGAAGAGACGCTTTTGGTGGTGTGCCCGAGTTCGTCGACGACGGCGAACAGTTGCGCGGCATTGTAAACTTGGGCCGCCTTGATATGCGACACGAAGGATTGACCCCGGAGACAGACGGGGTGGAAGTCGTGGCGGCCTCTAGCGATCATCTGGTGCTAGACCTCAACCACAACCGTCACTTTGACGTGGGCGATAGCATTGCCTTCCAGCTGGACTACGGCGCGCTGACGCAAGCCATGTTGTCTCCCTACGTGAGCAAAGTTCTGGTCAATCGGCGCCAGCGACGTCGAACCACCACCGTGATAGATCTCCAAGCCGATTCGGCGCTGTTACACACCGAGTCGTTTAGAGCTTTTGAATCAGGCTTGCACACTCTGGGCTTGCGTCTGGGGCGAGATAAACATGCTCTACCGCTGACCATCGCCAGTGATCGTGCCAATGAGCCAGACTTGCATGATATGGAATACGGTGTGTTGTGCCTCGATTCTGAGCCAGGTGATGTCGCGCACTTTAGCCCCGAAAGCACGGCCCTTTTTGGTTTGCGCGAGGCGAGTTCGGCGCAGGCGGCGTTAATTCACGAACGTGAGCTTCTCGCGCACACCATGGAAGATATAGACTTGCGTGGCGCGCACGACTGCATACGTGAGGCGATTAGACAAGTGAACAATGGCACCGATGGCTTTGCGATGATTCTGCATGCCAGCGTTGGCGGCGGTATGTTCGACGACCCAGACCACATGGGCTTGAGCTATCGTGAGTGTTCTTTGGTGATGGAGCGCATCGCCGCCACGCGTCAGCTCAAAGCCGTGACACTGTCAGGCATAGACGCCAGCAGCGAAGAAAAAACGCTCAAGCGTGCGTTTGCTTTTGTTTTGAGTGCGCTGGGTAAGCGTATTCTC
>JBMYWE010000233.1:0-1769 GCA_049607125.1 Granulosicoccaceae bacterium
ACAGAGAATTCGCTCGAACAGCTCGCTACTGGCGAGCAGGGGGTAGTCGTCGAAGTGCTCTCTAAAGCGTGGCCCGGGCTCCTTGGCGTGGATCAACCGCACCGCTACTCCGCGCTCTATCAAACGCGATAACACCGCTAGCAGTGGCTCGAAACCAAAGCCCGCGTCCATGTGTAGATCTTTGATATCCGCTGTCACTATCCACACAAAGCGCCTCGCTTCGGGCAGGCGTTTGAGCATCACTTCTTCGTAGATATCGCGGTTGAGTAATAGCTGGTGCATGGCGGACTCGTCAACTGGTGACTACATCATAGTCGTTCACGGCGTATGCTGTGCGCTGGTTTAGGGAGAGATACGTGTTAGAACTGATCAGTCAAGAGCTCTTGCTCTTGACGCTTTTGGCTATTATCGTTTTCGTCGCTGGCATTGTGCGCGGCGCAATAGGCTTTGGTTTTTCTGCCCTTGTCGTGGCAGCTGGGACGCTATTTTTGCCGCCGTCGGCACTGGTGCCCATGGTGGTTTTGCTGGAAATTATCGCCAGTGTACAGATGCTGAGAAGCGCTTGGCCGTCAGTGCATTGGCGTGCTCACAATTGGTTGCTGGCGGCGCTGGTGGTGGCAACACCGCTAGGGGTGACAGCGCTGTCGATGGCGCCCGATAGTACCTTGCGCTTGATCATCGCCGTGCTGATTTTGGCGATGGCGAGTTTAATGATCAGTGGCTACCGCTTGAGTGGTGACCTCGGTCGTGGGCATTTGTTGTCGGTGGGCTTTGTCGCCGGTTTGTTTAATGGTATTGCCGGTATCGGCGGAATGCCTATCGCGGTCTATCTCAGTAGCAGTGCAATAAGTTTGGCGCAAATGCGTGCGACCCTGGTGATGCTGTTCTTTGGTACGGAGTTGTTGTTTATCCTCAGTGCGCTTGCTAACGATGTCTACAGTCGGGCCATCGTCAGCACCGCTGTCGCCGCTGTTATACCTATGGCGCTGGGTATTTGGCTGGGCAGCCGAATATTTGAGCGAGTGGATGAGTCCAAACTGCGTCGAGCGACCGTACTTGGAATTTTTATTTTGGCACTGTTGGGATTGGTGCGAGCTGTTTGGCAGGGGTAGCAGTAGTTGGATAACGCTAAAACAGAGCCTTGTAAAGGCTACCCAGCTACGTCAGAAACTACGTCGCGAATCATGAATCAACAAACCTCGCTCAGCGAGTAATGCCACCTATGCAAAGCTCGAGCGAACAAAAACAAACTCAAAATAAATTACTCTGCACAGCTACTCTCGGCCAGCATTCCCCCAATTTAAACCCCTCAACTCTCTCCCCCAATAACTCCGCAAACCGATAAGCCAAAAACGGCGACGCATCGTTGTTGGGCGTATGAAAGAATAGATGCGGTTGCCGCCCTTCGGCAATCCACTCGGCAACCTTGTCCGCCCATTGTTGCAAGGCTGGTTCAGCGCGTGCCGTATCCATGGGGCTGATAAATCGCACCATGGGTTGCTGCCCGGTGGCGATCACGTGCAGTGGCACTTGCGGCTTTTGCCGCTGCGCTGCAACGGTTTCTAAGTCGCTGGCTGTGTCGGCAAATAAAAAGCGGGTGTCAAACATCACGCGGTTTATTTGTCGCTCTATCAGCAATTGGTTGAGCTCGCGCTCGGCATTGCCCTTGGCAAAAAAGGCCAGATGCCGCACTTCTAGGCCGTAGTTAAAGCCTTCGGGCAGAGCCGCTAACAGACGGTCTAGGGCGGTCAGTTGCTCGGGACCGATTT
>JBMYWE010000233.1:1779-4762 GCA_049607125.1 Granulosicoccaceae bacterium
CGCGTTTGCGCAAACTCTAGTCCGTGAAGAAAATCGGCCAGTTTTGCGCCGCCTTGTTCCAGCGGTGAGTCGTGGCTGACGCTGCGTGGCACTTTGAAGCAAAAACGAAAATGCTCAGGGGTATGTTCAAGCCAGCGTTGCAGTGTGGCTTGCTTGGGAGCCCCATAAAAACTGGTATTGCCCTCGACCGAAGAAAAGTGCTGTGCGTAGCGCTGAAGCGCTGTCAAGCCGTCGGGTCGGTCGGCGTGCCAAGCGGGGTGTTGCCACTGTGGTAGGCCCAAGGCGCATCGGTTATCCATATCAACCATTATGTGTGCTTAGCGCATCTAGAGACAAGCATAAGCCGATGCAAGTCATGGTGTTTTACGTATTGTGGTGAGGCACTCTGGCACGTAGGCTGTCTGCATCCTAGCGTTCATAGCCTGCCTCATGACAACAGACACCCCGCCACAGAAATTTCGCGTATTGTCCCTTTTAATTCTCGCCGAAGTCTTGGCCATGAGTTTGTGGTTTGTCTCGGCGGCAGTGCTGGTTGAGATGGACAATGAAGTCACCTTGGGCGAGTCGGCCAAGGCAGCGCTCAGCTCTGCTGTGCAGGCGGGCTTTGTGGTGGGGGCCCTGGTTGTGGCTATCAGTGGCGTTGCCGACCGGCTCGACCCGCGGGTGGTCTTTGCTTTTTCCATCTGCGCGGCGGGGTTGGCCAACCTGTGTCTATTGTGGGCACCCATCGGTGGTGCACTCGCCATTATTTTGCGCGGCATCACCGGAGCGTTTCTCGCTGGGGTGTACCCCGTCGGCATGAAGATAGCCACCGGATGGGGACAGCGCGATCGCGGTCTGTTGGTGGGGCTAGTGATCGGCGGGCTGACACTCGGTACAGCGGCCCCGCATTTGCTGGCTTGGTTGGGCGGGGCTGACTGGCGAATGACTGTGATGGTAGCCAGTAGCCTGGCCGCGCTGGCCGCCGTGTTGGTGGTGCTGACACAAACCGGTCCCTACCACGCCAAGTCCCCTCGTTTTGACCCTTCGGCGCTCAAGCTTGCTTGGACTGACATCCGTCTTCGTCGCGCCTACGGCGGGTATCTAGGCCATATGTGGGAATTGTTTATCTATTGGGCTTGGCTCGGGCTTGCGCTGCATCAGAGTTTTGCGGTGCAGCTGCCAGCTGACGAAGCCTTGTCTTTGTCCAAGCTGATAGCCTTTATTGCAATTGGAGCTGGTTCAGTCAGTTGCGTGTGGGTGGGTTGGCAAGCCGACAAGCACGGCAAAGCCGAGCTGGCAATTGCTTCGCTGGTGGCCAGCGGGGTGTGCGCCTTATTGTTTGCGCTGGCTTTCGAGGGCCCAGTGTGGTTGGTTAGCTCCATTGCCATTGTCTGGGGTATGGCAGTGATCGCCGACTCGGCGCAGTTTTCGGCATTGGTGGCCGACTACGCCCCGCCAGAAAGCACCGGCACGTTGATGGCGTTTCAGCTGGCGATCGGTTTCTCCATGACCGCTATCACGGTGCAATTTGCGCCTTGGGTGGCGCAGAGCTTTGGCTGGCCAGTACTTATGGCGGTATTGGCACTGGGCCCTGTGTTTGGCATCTGGAGCATGTGGGGCCTGCGTCGCGCCGCTGTGCGTCAGTAGACAAAAGACTTCGAGCCACTGAGCGTTCTGCTTGCGGGCTCTGTACAATAGCGGGCTTTCTACAAACTGCTAGGTTCGCCAGTGTCATCCAGCCCTACAATGTCACCCGTTATCTCTGTCGCACCGATGCTTGACTGGACCGACAAGCATTATCGTTTTTTGGCTCGGCTGATCAGCAAGCGCGCCCAGTTGTGGAGTGAAATGGTGACTACCGGCGCGCTGTTGCACGGCGATCCGGCTCGGCATTTGGACTTCAACGCCGAGGAACATCCATTGGTGTTGCAGCTCGGAGGCAGTGATCCCGTGGACATGGCTGCATGCGCGCGCATGGCGGAGCAGTGGGGTTACGACGAGGTCAACATTAATGTCGGCTGCCCCTCGGACCGTGTCCAGAAAGGGCGCTTTGGCGCCTGCTTGATGGCCGAGCCCCAGACCGTTGCCGATTGTGTCAAGGCGATGCAAAAAGCCGTCTCTATTCCAGTCACGGTGAAATGCCGCATTGGCATTGATCGCGATGACGCCTACGAGCCACTGCAGAGTTTTGTTGAGGTGGTGAGCGACGCGGGCTGCCAGAGCTTTGTTGTGCACGCCCGCAAGGCCTGGTTGGATGGGCTGAGCCCGGCACAGAATCGCAATATACCACCCTTGCGATATGAGTATGTGCACCGGCTCAAGTCTGAGATGCCAGAATTACATGTCGCGATCAATGGAGGGATTAGCACTTGGGAGCAAGCCTCAGAACACCTACCCGATCTGGATGGGGTAATGATCGGCCGAGCCGCCTACCAAGGACCGTGGTTACTTTCCTCAGTGGATAGACTCTTTTTTGGTGCTGAGTCAGACCCTGATCGCTGGCAGGTGGTGGAACAGTGGCGCGATTATGTGGGTAGGCAGCTGGCACTGGGTGTACCTCTGATGTTTATGACGCGGCACATGCTGGGCCTGTTTAATAGCATGCCAGGCGCGCGTGGGTTCCGGCGGCACTTGAGCGAGAACGCCTATAAGAAAGGCGCCGATCTATCCGTGCTGGACGAAGCACTGGCAAAGATTCGACGCGAGTAGGGGATGTTTTCGGTGTTTCTCATCTGGCGAGCGTTCGCGTTATTCCCAGCTGGGAAAATCACTCGGAAGAACATCGACTCGCTGAGAGCTGACTTCCTCAAGGCTCAGGGTGTCGCCGTGTGCTTCAATGCGCAGCTTTAGCTCGGGCATTCTTTCTAGTAGATATCGCACGGTCGATTGTGCGCGCAAATCTGAGTTGATGTAACTGCCTGTGCTATCTGCGTCGTCTGCATGACCGTGCAGCACCACTTCGGGTGGCATACCCGCTAAGCTCCAACGGCGTATCAATTGA